>DASVYZ010000445.1:0-8572 GCA_036391935.1 Burkholderiaceae bacterium
CCAGGACCGCCTGTGGCAGATGGAAATGAACCGCCGCATCGCCGCCGGACGCCTGGCGGAAATCCTTGGACCCGGTGCGCTCGATACCGACCGCTTCCTGCGCACGCTGGGCGTGGCTCATAACGCCGAAGGCATCTGGAACCATCTGGCACCGGACGCCAGAGCCGCGCTGGAAGCCTATGCGCGCGGCGTCAATGCCTTCATCGACAGCCACAGCCAGGCCTTGCCGCCGGAATTCCTGCTGAACGGCGCGCCGGCGCCGGAACACTGGAAACCGACCGATTCGATCGGTTGGCAGACCATGATGTCCTGGGATTTGGGCGCCAACTGGACCCAGGAATTGCTGCGCATGCGCCTGTCGCAGCGACTGACGCTGGCGCAGATCAACCAGTTCCTGCCTCCTTATCCGGGCGAGGCGTCGCTCAAGACCAGCGACTATACCAGCCTGTACCGTGGACTGGCCGGCACGACGCAGCAATTGGCGGCGGTGGCAAGGACCGCTCCGCCGTCGCTGGTCGAGGGTATGGGCTCGAACAATTGGGTGGTATCCGGCGCCTTGTCCGAATCGGGAAAACCGCTGCTGGCAAACGACCCGCATCTGGGGCTGGCGGCGCCCGCGCTGTGGTATTTCGCGCACTTGTCGGCGCCGGGCCTGAACGTGATCGGCGCTACCCTGCCGGGTATTCCCGGCGTGGTGCTGGGGCATAACGAGCGTATCGCCTGGGGCTTCACCAATACCGCGCCCGATGTGCAGGATCTGTACATCGAGCGCATCAATCCCGATAACCCGAAGCAGTATCAGACGCCGGACGGCTGGCGCGACTTCGATGTGCGCAGCGAGGCCATCAAGGTGAAGGGCAAGCCCGACGTGTTGCTCGAAGTGCGCAGCACCCGCCACGGCCCGGTCTTGACGGGCACGATACCGCTCGTTGCCAAGGCGCCGGTGGACGCCACCAAGTTTGCCATCGCGCTTCAATGGACCGCCTTGCGCGAAGACGACCTGACCCTGCAGGCCGGCCTGCGCATCGACCGGGCCGGCAACTGGCAGGACTTCCTGGCTGCGGCAAAGGACTTTTCGTCACCGCAGCAAAACATGGTATTCGCCGACGTGGACGGCAATATCGGTTTCGTCGCGCCGGGCAGGGTGCCGGTCCGCAAGCCGGATAACGACTTGAAAGGGCTCGCGCCGGCGCCGGGCTGGGATGCCCGCTACGACTGGGACGGCTTCATTCCTTTCGAGTCGTTGCCGCGGCAATATAATCCGGCTATGCAAAAAGTGGTGACCGCCAACCAGAAGATCGTGCCGGATGACTATCCTTACTTCATTACCAGCGAATGGACTTTGCCTTACCGCGCCAAACGCATCTCGAAGCTGCTGGAGGGACGGCCCAAGCACAACCTCGACTCTTTCGCCGCCATCCAGAAAGATGTCGTGTCGCTCGCGGCGCAGGACCTGCTGCCGCTGCTGCGCAAGGCGGCACCGCAAACGGAGGAGGGCAAGACTGCCCTGGCCATGTTGGCCGACTGGAACGGGGAAATGCTGGCCGACCGGCCGGAGCCCTTGATTTTCAATGCCTGGGCCAAGGAGCTGTCGCACGAGCTTTTCGCCGACCGGCTCGGTGAAGACTTGATGGGGGACTATTGGGAATTGCGCAACGTGCAGGCCGGCATGGTCAACGTGCTCAAGAACGTGGACGGCGCCGGTGCATGGTGCAATAAAAGCGGCGCTGCCGATCCGCAAGCCTGCCCGCGTTTGCTGAGCACCTCGCTCGATGCTGCCATGGCCGAATTGAAAACCTGCTTCGGCAAGGACCCGCATGCCTGGCGCTGGGGCGAGGCGCACCAGGCGCGTTCGGAACATCAACCCTTCGCCAAGGTGGAGCTGCTGGCGCCGTTTTTCGACATCAACGCCGCGTCGCCAGGCGATACCTATACCGTCGACGTGGGGCGCTACAACCTGC
This sequence comes from Burkholderiaceae bacterium, assembly GCA_036391935.1. Taxonomy (GTDB): domain Bacteria; phylum Pseudomonadota; class Gammaproteobacteria; order Burkholderiales; family Burkholderiaceae_D; genus PKWO01. The sequence goes on from DASVYZ010000445.1 coordinate 1,962, forward strand.
GCGACAAGGACAAGCTGTTTACCAACCACCATGCACCGAGCATGCGCGCGCTGTATGACTTGTCCAACCTGGAAGACTCGCGTTTCATCCATTCGACCGGCCAATCCGGCAACGTCTTGTCCTCGCATTACGCCGATTTCAGCCGGCGCTGGGTGAAGGTGGAATATCTGCCGATGGCGATGAAGCGGGAGACGGTGGAAAAAGAGGCAATGGGCACCTTGACCCTGAGCCCATAGCGGGAAATTCCGGAAACAGATTCTTACATCTGTCACGCAATTCGCACTACTGGAAAATTTCCCGCGGGACTATGATTGCAGCATATGCCGGCCGGGCCGGCGAACATCATCCAAGCCCCTTCAACCTGAAAGCGGAGGCAGCATGATTCGGCATGGCCGTCTACTTGCTCAAACAGTTATCGTGCTGGCGGCCCTGGCCCTATCGCAGGCGCCGGCCCAAGCGGCGAACGCACCGGCACAATTGACCGAACAGCAGCGCGCACTGCATGTCTTGAACCGGCTCGGCTACGGCCCGCGGCCGGGCGACATCGAGATGGTGCTGAGCGTGGGTGTCGACAAGTACATCGACGCGCAATTGCATCCGCAAAGCCTACGTCTGCCCAACGAGTTGTTGGACCGGCTCGATACCCTGACCTCGCAAGATATGCCGATCGGTGAATTGCTGGGCGAATACGTCGCGGCACAAAGGGCCGCCAAGAACGGCGACGAGGAAGCAAAGAAGAAGCGCAAGGAAACCTTCCAGACCATCGCCGAGCAAACCGACGAGGCGCGCCTGGCACGGGCGATCTACAGCCCCGCCCAACTCGAAGAGGTGATGGTCGATTTCTGGTTTAACCATTTCAATGTCTTCGCCGGCAAGGGGCTGGACCGCGCCTTGATCCCCAGCTACGAGCGCGACGCGATCCGGCCCTATGTACTCGGACATCTTCGCGAATTGCTCGAGGCGACGGCCAAGCATCCCGCCATGCTGTTCTATCTCGACAATTGGCAATCGGTGGCGCCGGGCTTCGAGCCGCCGCGGCGCTTCGGGCAGCCGGCCCAAGCCAAGGTCAATGGTTTGAATGAAAACTACGCGCGCGAGTTGATGGAATTGCATACGCTCGGCGTGGATGGCGGCTATACCCAGCACGACGTCACCGACTTGGCGCGCATGCTGACGGGCTGGACTTTCGAGCCGCAAAAGATGATCAAGGGCGGCGCTGTCTTCACCTTTGCTGCGCGCCGCCACGATGATGGCGACAAGGAGTGGCTGGGCCGCCATGTCGGTCCGCGCGGGGTGAGGGAAGGGGAGTGGGCGCTCGGCGTGCTGGCGATGCATCCGTCCACCGCGCATCACATCAGCTACCAGCTGGCGCAGTACTTCGTCAGCGACGAGCCGCCGCCTGCCTTGGTCGACCGGCTCGCCAAGCGCTACCTCGAAACCGACGGCGACATACGCGAAGTGCTGCGCACCCTGTTCGCCAGCCCGGAATTCTGGGACCCGCAGCAAATGGAATCGAAGTTCAAGACGCCCTATCAGTACGTGGTCTCTTCGGCCCGCGCCAGCGGCTTGCCGATCAACAATATCCGCCCCTTGCTGCGCACGCTGAACCAGCTCGGCGAACCGCTATATGGCTGCCAGACGCCTGACGGTTACAAGAACACCGAGGAAGCCTGGCTCAACCCCGATGCCATCACGCGCCGCATCAACTTTGCCACCGTGCTGGCTGCGGGCAAGCTGCCCTTGGCCGCTGCCCCGAACGAGCCGGTCAATGCCTTCAACGGCATGCAGATGCAAGCCGCGCAGGCCACGCCGGCAGCGCCGCCTGCCAATGGCGACAAGCGCGCCTCGTCCCCGGTCGATGCCCAAGCCCTGCTTGCCACCCTGGGCGACACCATTTCGCACAAGACGCGCGACACGATCATGCAGAGCGAACCGGGGTTGCGCTCGGCGATGATCCTGGGCAGTCCGGATTTCATGCGCCACTGAATGCATCACCAAGAGGAGACATCATGAAACGCAGGGACTTTCTCCAAACGATCACGGCAGGCGCAGCGCTGCTGCCGTTCGGCCGCCAGGCATGGGCCGCGCCTCTGTCCGAGGGGGCGCCGACGAAGCACAAGATGATCGTGGTCATGCTGCGCGGCGCCGTGGACGGCTTGAGCGTGGTCGCACCCTACGCCGATGCCAATTACTACCGCTTGCGTCCGTCGATCGCGGTACCGCGACCGGGACAGGAAAACGGCGCCATCGATCTCGACGGCTACTTCGGCTTGAATCCCGCGCTGGCCGGCTTGCAGCCGCTATGGCAAAGCGGCAAACTGGCGTTCGTTCATGCGTCGGGCTCGCCCGATCCGACGCGTTCGCACTTCGACGCGCAAGACTACCTGGAATCCGGCACGCCGGGGCGCAAGGCGACGCAGGACGGTTGGATGAACCGCATGCTGGGCGGTTTGCCGGGCCCGGTCACACCGACGCGCGCCATCGCCATCGGCCCGCTGATGCCGCGCATCCTGTCGGGACACGTCGCCGCTTCCAATATCGCTTCCGGCGCGGCCGGCTCGAAAGCCACGGTGCTTGACCGGCCGCAGATAGGCGATGCCTTCGACAAGCTCTATTCCGGCAACGACAAGTATTCCAAGGCTTACCAGCAGTCGCAACAAACCCACCAGGAAGTGATGATTTCGCTCGATGACGAGATGGAAGCCGCCAATGGCGGCGCGCCGCTGCCCAACGGTTTTCCCGACGACGCGGCAAGGCTGGCCAAACTCATGCGCAAGGATGCCAATATCCAGCTTGCTTTCCTTGCCGTCGGCGGCTGGGATACCCATGCCAACCAGGGCACGGTCAAGGGGCAGCTGGCCAATCGACTCAATCCGCTCGGCCTGGGGCTGACCAGCCTGGCGCAACAGCTTGGGCCGATGTTCGACGATACGATCATCGTCGTCATGTCGGAATTCGGCCGCACCGCCAAGCAAAACGGCAACAACGGCACCGACCATGGTCACGGCAACGTCATGTGGGTACTGGGCGGCAAAGTCAATGGCGGCAAGGTTTACGGGGACTGGCAAGGCATGGAAGAAAACCGTCTGCATGAGGGGCGCGATTTGCCCGTGACGACGGATTTCCGCCAGGTCCTGGCCCAGATCGGCGAGCGCCACCTGCGCCTGCCCGATGCCAAGCTGGCCCAGGTATTTCCTGATTTTCCGGGCAACTTGCGCGCCGACCTCATTCGTGCTTGAGGTGTCCGAGTCCGATGATTGCCGGAAGCAAGCCTATGTAGCGACAAGTAATTATCCGGATGCAACGTCGGGGCGCGGAAGCCGCCCCCGACTTGCAAATCGAAGAATCTACACTACACTTCAGCACTCCAAGGGGCGCCTTATTTGGCGCGGCTTTGAGCCAAGGAGTTGCCATGCTGACCCTGACTTATGCGCTGGTTGCGCTTTCCGTGGAACAGCGGAAAGTGAAGGGGCGAGTGCTTGAATTGCAGCAAGAAGTCCAGCTTGAACGCAAGCAGAGGCTATTGAGCAACCAAGCTCACATCGAATTCCTCGTATCGCAATTCATCAAGCTTGACGAGGCTTGCCGTTCGCGCAATATCGAACTTTATGTCTTGCCGGCGATTCGCGCCGCGACTGCCGAAGCGGATTCGCTATTGGCCGATATCGACGCCTTGACCCTGATGGGCCGTATCACCTTGAAAACGGTGCATGCGCGGCTGCGCCAGGCTACAGCGCGCGGTTCGTTTGAACTCGATTATCTGTGCGATTCTCTGCAACAGTATTGCCAGGACATGCTCAAGCGCCTGGAGTTGGAGGAGTCGCAGGTACTGCCCTTGGCACAGCGCGTGATTTCGAGCGATGAATGGTTCGATATCGCCGCTCGCTTCATTTCAAGCGACCTTGGGCATGGCGAGCGGGAAGAGCTCGATATCGCCGAAGAGCAGGCGCTGCATGCTACCTCGCTTCACGGCAAGGCCGACCATGCATCCCGGCGCCACGCGTTGAATTAAGCTTGCGGCCTCGATTGGCCGACACTATTTGGTCGACAAGGCGAGAAGACCATCGGCGTCTTTCTTGTATTGCTCGGAGAAAGCCTTCCAGTCCTTTTCCACCTGGTCGGCCATGTGCACGGCCAGATCGACCAAGGCGCCCAGCTTCTTGGTGTCGCTGCCGAATGCCACCAGGGCGTCGGCATTGGCCGAACCTTGGCGGCCCGAGGCACGCAATTGCGCCGAAGCGGCCAGGCCGCCAAACTGGCACATCAAGTGGTTCAATTGCTTGGGATGCGCCGCGGCTCCCTCAAGATCGACCCGGTCTTGCGTCGGTTGCAGGCCTTTGACCAGGAAGGGCTTGCCGTCGAGTTCCACCGCTTCGAGGAAGGATGCCGGCACGGCTTGCATCCGGGCCGCAATGGTGGCGACGCGTTCCGATTCGGAATGCCATTTGGGCTGCTTGACCGGCGTGCAGGGCGCAAGCGCGGAAGGAATGCTTTCCTTCAAGTCGAGCAGGTAATGGCCGTCGAGCCCCCCTTTTCCCTCGATCAGGATGGCAAAGCGCTCCAACCCCAGGCTGCCCGTGCCGGCAATGCGGCGTGCGATGTCGATCACCTTGAAGAACGCCGGATTTTGCTTGTGCGCGGCGTATTCGCTGATCCATGCCAGAACCCGGCTTTTGTCTTTATCGCTCGCAGGCAGGGCCTTGCCTTTGTCTGTGCGTATCTTGGTGTGGTTCGATTCCGCCGTGGTGCGGCTGGCGATGAAATCTTGCCGCTTGCGAGTGCGCAATTGCTCGAACAACTGGCCGATCAAGCCGTCGGCCGCGTCGCGGTCGATCCAGCGCGATTTACCCGAAGCCAGCGTGGCGCCATAGGTTGCCAGGCATTGATGCGCCATCTCGATGGCGGCGTCCCGCTTCAAGCTCATCGACGGGGCGGCGATCAGGATCGAGGTCAGCGTGCGCAGGATTTCCCAGCTGCACGGAGCAAGGATCGCCTCGTCGAAATCGTTCATGTCGAAGTAGACGAGGCCGTTGTCGCCCTTGTAGGTGCCGAAATTCTCGAGATGGAGATCGCCGCAGATCCAGGCCACCGGCGCGTCCGAAAGGATGGCGTGCTTGGGGATCTGCTCGAAGTAGAGCGGGCAGGTGCCGCGAAGGAAGGAGAAGGCGTTGTCGGCGATCGCTTTGTACTTCAAGGCCAGCCGTTCCGGGTCGCGGCCGGCGTTGTAGCGGACGATTTTTTCAACGGATTCGGGCAAGGTTTTCATGCTTCGCTCCCTTCTTATGGAAATTATCACCGGCAGAGCCGACACATGCCCGCAGGGATCAACGCATATTGCCGGTATGTCCCAGCGAATACCGTCCGGGCTGGGGCCAGACCGCAAGGCCATGCGGTTCCTTGCCGACGGCGATGCTGACCGTGTCGCCGTTGCTGGGATTGATACGGTAGACCACGTCGTCGAAACGCCCCGAGAGCCAGATGTATTGGCCGTCGGCCGTGACGTTGCCCATGTCGGGGCTGCCGCCGCCAGGAATCGGCCACACGGCTTCCACCTTGTTGGTGGCGAAGTCGAGCACGGCCAGGCTGCCCTTGCCATGGCGCTTGCCATGAATGGCACGCGAACCGCGGTTGGCGATATAGAGCTTCTTGCCGTCACGGCTGGGATAGAGGCCGTGCGTACCGATACCGGTCGGGATGAAGCCCGTCTGGGTGAAGCTGTCGCCGTCCACGGTGAACACGCCGTCGGCTTCCATATCGGCCACATACCAGGTCTTGCCGGCCGGCCCGATGCGGATGTCTTGCGGCATGCCGCTGCCGGCCGTGCAGATTTCCGCCGGCTTGCCATCCGGTGCGGGCAGCACTTCCTTGGCGTTGCCGCGCTTGGACAGCTTCAGGTAGCCCAGCACCTTGTGGCTGACCAGATCGATCTTGACCAGCGAACCATTGAATTCGCAGGTGAAGATGGCGTATTTTCCGTCGATGGAAAAGTCGGCGTGATTAATGCCGGCACAACCCGGTACGGCGATCGACTCGGCCAGTTGCATCGAATGCGGGTCGCGCAGGTCGAGGCGCTTGCGGCTTTCCGCCACCACGATCGCATAATGGCCATCGGGCGTGAAATACATGTTGTAGGGGTCATCGACCGAGATGGGATTGCCCGGCTTGCCGGTCTTCGGGTCGATCGGCGTCAAGCTGCCGCTGGAGCGACCCTCGGCATTATTGGCGACCCACAGCGTCTGCAAGTCCCAGGAGGGCACCACGTGCTGCGGATTGAAACCGACCTTGTAGGTATCGACCACCTTCATCGAGGCCGGATCGATCACCGAAACGTCGCCGGAAGTGTGGTTGGGTACGTAGATGCGTGCCAGGTGGCCGTTCAGGGCCGGGCTGAAATGGCCAGCGGCGATATCGCTGTAAAGATTGTTTGCATCGCTGACGGGCGGCATGCCCGGCACGGTGGCGACCGCATTGGCGGTCGGCTGCGTTGGCTGGGCCGAGGCCAGGCCGCAGTACATGGCGGCAACGATGCCGAGGAGGGTGACACAGTGTTTCTTCAAATACATAAAACCAGACTCCAACGAAAATATTGCTTGATTCTTTTGGCTGTCAGC
>DASVYZ010000446.1:0-3743 GCA_036391935.1 Burkholderiaceae bacterium
CGACTTCGTCGGCGCGCGCGGCCAATGCCGCTTCGAAGCCCTTCATCTTGGGCGTGAGCGCGGAATAGATGGTGCCGGGCTCGCGTTCGATGGCTGCCATGACTTCGGCCGAGGTTGCCATCTGCGGCACCCATTTGGGCGAAACGAAGGAAGCCGCCTCGACGTTCGAGAAACCGGCGCGCGACAGGCGGTTGACCAGTTCGATCTTGATCTCGGCGGAAATGGTTTCCTTCTCGTTCTGCAATCCGTCGCGCGGGCCGACTTCGACGATTTTCACGCGCTTGGGTAGAGTGCTGTTCATGTCAATATCCTCTCAATCTGTCGACCGTGCCCGGCACGGCTTCACCGCGCTCGAGCATGGCTATCTTTGCTGCAATCTGCCGCGCGCTCTCGTCGCGCAGGGTCAGGGCCGCGATGTGCGGCGTGAGCGCGATGCGCGGCTCGCTCCAGAATGGATGTTCGGGCGGCAGGGGTTCCTCATCCATCACGTCCAGCGTGGCGGCGGCGATATGCCCATCTTGCACCAATCCGAGCAAATCCGCTTCGACCAGATGGCCGCCGCGCGCGACATTGACGAGGAAGGCGCCGCGCGGCAATTTCCCCAGCGTTTGCTTGTTCAGAATGCGTGCCGTCTCCGACGTCAGCGGCAGCACGCACACCAGCACTCGCGTTCCGGCCAGAAATTCGGCCAGTCCGTCATTGCCATGAAAGCAGGCGATGCCCGGCACATCCTTGGGCGTGCGGCTCCAGCCGCGCAGCGGGAATTCGAGTTCGGCCAGGGTGCTGGCGATACGTTGCCCGAGCAAGCCCAGGCCCAGGATGCCGACCGTGAACTCGGCCTTGTCGTAGGGCTTGAGGAAACGCCATTGTTTGTTGCGCGCCTGTACCTCGTATTGGTCGAAGCGGCGCAGATAGCGCAGCACGGCGTGTGTGACGTATTCGCTCATCTGCACGCCCATACCGGCGTCGTCCAGCCTGATGACGGGCAGATCGTGCGGCAGGTCCTCGCCCAGTTCGAGGATGCCGTCGACGCCGGCACCGATGTTGAAGACGGCCTTGAGGCCGCGTTGCGGGGCTAGCATGAGGGCCGGCGGCTTCCAGACCACGGCGTAGTCGGCCGGGGCGCCGTCGCCTTCCTGCCAGATGCGGAAGTCGGCCTCGGGCATGGCCTTGCTGAACGCGGCGCGCCAGGCTTCCGGGTTGCTGTTGGGGGCATGGAACAGTATCTGCATCTATGACTTTTCATTGTCCCGCAGGTCGGCGCCGAGCGTAGCGAAGCCCGACGTTGGGATGCGGCGCCATCGCTTTCGTCGATTTGGCGCGCGCATGTTGGGCTTCGCTACGCTCAGCCTGCATGGCCCGGCGCAACCTGCGATCCTTTATTTGCCGCTTGCCTCGAACGCCAACAACTGCGCCCCTTCCGCCACCTGGTCGCCGACGGCATAGAGCAATTCCTGCACCTTCCCGTCATGCGGTGCGGCAATCGTGTGCTCCATCTTCATCGCTTCCATGATCAGGAGCGGCTTGCCCTTTTCCACCATGTCGCCTGCCCCCACCAGCACCGCGACGATCTTGCCCGGCATGGGCGCGGTCAAACGCCCTCCTTCGGCTTCGGCTTCGCCGGCATGGGCCAGCGGGTCGAGACAGGTCAGCATGGTGTGGCCGCCGGCATGGAACACGTGCACGGTTTCGCCGTCACGCACGACATTGCCTTGCACGGTCGCTTCGCCGAGCTTCAGGCTCAAATGGCTGCCATGGCGTTCGGCCAGAATCATGCGCGCATTCGAGCTGCCCGCCGCGATGCTCCAGCCCTCCGCGTGGTAAGTCACCGCAACCGGATGGTGCCCGCCCTCGTCGGCGAAATCGAGTGTGCGGCGCAATGCGCCATTCATGCGCCAGCCGTGCGAGCTGGCCCAGGGATCGGCCTCATTGTTGCGCTCGCCGTCGAGCATGGCCGCTGCGGCCAAAGCCAGCACCGGCAAGCCGGGCGCGGCCTGGGCAGGAAACAATTCGCCATGGTTGCGCTCGATCAAGCCGGTGTCGAGATCGGCGCCGGAAAACGCCGTGCTTGCCACCAGGCGTTGCAGGAAGGCGATGTTCGATGCCAGCCCGACGATCTGGTATTCGGCCAGCGCCTGCGCCATCCGCGCCAGGGCTTGCTTGCGGTCGGCGCCCCAGACGATGAGCTTGGCGATCATGGGATCGTAGAACGGCGAAATCGCGTCGCCCTGGCGCACGCCGGAATCGATGCGCACGGCGGCCGGCGCGGCGCCATCGCCGAGACGGAAGCTCACGGCGTTCGGCGTATGCATGTGGCGCAAGGTGCCGATAGAGGGCAGGAAGCCCTTCTCCGGGTTCTCGGCATAGATGCGTGCCTCAAGCGCATGACCATTGATGGCCAGTTCATCCTGCTTCAGCGGCAGCGGCTCGCCGGCCGCCACGCGCAATTGCCATTCCACCAAATCCTGCCCGGTAATCATTTCCGTGACCGGATGCTCGACCTGCAGGCGCGTATTCATTTCCATGAAATAGAACGAGCCATCCTGGTTGGCGATGAATTCCACCGTGCCGGCGCCGACGTAACCCACAGCCTTGGCGGCCGCCACGGCGGCGTCCCCCATGGCGGCGCGGCGCTCCGCGGTCATGCCGGGCGCAGGCGCTTCTTCCAGCACTTTCTGGTGACGGCGCTGCACCGAGCAATCGCGCTCGAACAGGTAAACGCATTCGCCATGCGTATCGGCGAACACTTGAATTTCAATATGACGCGGACGCGTAAGGTATTTTTCCACCAGCACCTTGTCGTCGCCGAAGCTATTGATCGCCTCGCGCTTGCACGAAGCGAGCGCATCCTTGAAGTCCACGCTTTTTTCGACGATACGCATGCCCTTGCCGCCGCCGCCGGCGCTGGCCTTGAGCAATACGGGGTAACCGATCTTGTCGGCCTGGGTTTGCAGGAAATCCGGCCCCTGTTCTTCGCCATGGTAGCCGGGCACGAGCGGTACCTTGGCTTTTTCCATCAAGGCCTTGGCGGCCGACTTGGAGCCCATGGCATTGATTGCCGACGCCGGCGGACCGATGAAGGCGAGACCTGCCTTGACGCAGGCTTCGGCAAAGCCTTCGTTTTCGGACAGGAAACCGTACCCGGGGTGGATCGCCTGCGCGCCCGTGGCCTTGGCGACCTCGATGATCCTGTCGGCGCGCAGATAGCTTTCCTTGGCCGGTGCCGGGCCGATCAGGACGGCCTCGTCGCACACGGCGACATGCTTGGCGTGCGCATCGGCCTCGGAATAGACGGCGACCGTCTTGATGCCCATGCGGCGCGCCGTGGCGGCGACGCGGCAAGCAATTTCGCCGCGGTTGGCGATCAGGATTTTTGTGAACATGTGTTTTCCCTTATTCGTTCGATTCACCGGCTGGTAACCAGCTTGCTTCAGAAGGGCCGTGCCAGATCGTGGCAACCTTCATCCCTGCATCATCTGTTCCCTCAACTGTCCGGCAAAGCCTGCCAGCTCGGGGAAAAATTCGTGAAACCCTGCACTCAATTCATCGTAGTTCTTGCGCACATCCTCCAACCCGGCAATGAGCAAATCGCCGTTGCGCGACAAGCGCTGCGCCACGCGCTTTGCGGCCAGTTCGACCGCGGCAAACTCGCGGTAGGAACCGAGCCAATCCTGCCCTATCATGTAAGGCAGCATGCGCTGCAGCCGCTCCGGCAAGATGGCCTTGCGCGCGTCCAATGCATT
>DASVYZ010000447.1:0-2645 GCA_036391935.1 Burkholderiaceae bacterium
CCTGCAAGGCCGGCCGCGGCGATCATGCGTATTGCGGCGCGGCGATGAGAATTGAGGGGATGATTCATTGTGTCTCCTTGCTTGCGGACGTCTCTATCAATCTATTTCCCGGGCCAATCTCGGGTGCGCGATGCTCGCCGCACCTTCGTACGGCTGCGCTTCTCGATCCGACCTCGGCGGGGCGGCCATCCGCCGCTCGCGACGGTTGCCGTAGGCGTCCTCGTGTTTATACGTCGCTGTCGTCGAACAGCGCATCGGGCACGCCCTTGACGCCGGCTTCGGCCAGCGTGAACAGGCTGCCCGCTTCCGGCATGCGTTCCAGTTCCTCGGCACTCATTTCCTGGCGCGCCGTCGTGACCATCAATCGGTTGAACTGCGCCGTGCCGAAAGCCGGGCAGGTCGGGTTTTTCACCGGCACGCGCAGCACGCGCAGCACGCTGCCGTCGGGCGCATAGCGCACCACGCTGGCCCCGCCCCATTGCGCATTCCACAGGCAACCCTCGGCGTCGATGATGGACCCATCGGGCCAGGCGCCAGGGGTGTTCAATTCGGCAAACAGGCGCGGCGTGCCGACCTGCGCCGTTTCGGCTTCGTACTCGCATTGCATGATGCGCCGGGCCATGGTGTCGGCGAAGTACATGGTCTTGCCGTCCAGGCTGAAGCAGATGCTGTTGGCAATGGCCACCGCCGGCAAGGCCAGGCGGCGCAAGCCATGGCGCATCGAGTATTGGTAAAAGCTGCCGATGGGGCACCGCTCCGGCGCTTCGTTCATGGTGCCGAACACGTAGTAGCCGCGCCGGTCGGTGCGGCCGTCGTTGACGCGGGTGCGCCATTCGGCGGCATCGACCGCCACCACCGATTGCACCTGCGGCGCCCGCGCCGCCGCTTCCTGCGGCAGCGTGACCATGCCTATCCATTTCGCCATGCCGGCCAGGATACGGCCGGAACGGCAATGGACGAAGGAGCCGACGCGGTCGGGCAGCTTGTAGCTGCTGGCCTCGCTGCGCTCGGGATTCCAGGCATGGATGGCGGCGCCTTCGATGTCGGTCCACCACCAGCTGGCAGTCGGAGCATGCCATTGCAAGCCTTCGCCCAGCGTGGCGCGCTGGGGAAAGGCCAGGTCCATCGTATCGTGTCGGGTAGTTTCCATGGTCGTTGCTTTACATGTCGAGGTGCAGGCTGAGCGCGATACGGCGGTCGTCCACATAGGTGCCGAGCGGCAGGCCGGTATAGCCATAGTAGCTCTGGCGCACCGTGCGCAGCAGGTTGTTGCCTTCCAACGCCAGCTTCAGGCGCTTGTTGATGGCGTAGCTGAAGTAGGCGTCGAGCAAGCCGTAGCCGCGCATATAGACCGGCGTCTGGCCCACCAGCGGCATGGCACCGGAGGCGCTCACCGTATAGTAGTTTTGCGAACCGGCCAGGTACTTGCCGCGATAGCTGTAGGCGAGGCGGGCCGAGAACGCATCGTAATCATACATGCCCACGAGGTTGTAGCTGTCGCGCGAGAGGTCTTGCAATTCCGTCTTTTGCCCGGTCAGCACGCCCGGGGCCGAGCTGTCGACATAGGTGAAGTTGGCTTGCAGGCCCAAGCCGCGCCAGGCGCCGGGCAGGCTGGTGAAGAAGCCCTGGTAGCCGATTTCCAGACCCTTGATCGTGCCTTGCGGGCCGTTGACCGGGGTTTGCACATTGTAGATCGCGCCGCCGTAGGAGTAGGGCGTGGTGCCGGTCTGGATGAAGCCGTCGACCACCTTGTAGAATGCCGTGCCGAACACATAGCTGCCCTTGTCCATGTAGTACTCGAGCGCCGTATCGAGGTTGCGCGAGGTGATGGGCTGTAGATCGGGGTTGCCCTGGTAGCCGGTCTTATCGTTGGCGTTCAGCGACAGGCTGGGTACCAGTTGCATGAAGTCGGGCAGGGTCACCGTCTTGGACAGCGCCAGTCGCGCCACCAGGCGGTCGTTCAAGTCCATGCGCGCGTTGAAGCTGGGCAGCACTTCGTTATGGGTGCTGTCGAAGGCTTCCGGTACGTTGACACCGGCGGCCGTGGCCTTGTTGTAATTGCGCTGGTCGCGGATATTGACGTAGCGCAGGCCGAGGTTGCCGGAAACGGACTTGGAAAACAGCTCGGTTTCGAAATCGCCGCGCGCATACAGCGCCGCCGAATCCTCATAGTAGTGGAAGGTCTGCGCCGGATCGAGCGAGGGCACGCTCAAGCCCATGTCGCTGCGCGATTGCGCGGCATTGCGCAGCCAGCCCGGGTTGACCACGGACAGCCACTGCGTCGGGAAGTTGCCGCCGCCGGCCGCCGAGAGCAGGTTGTTATAGGGCAGCGTGCCCAGTTGCGCCGCATAGCCGGGCAGCACGCCGCTGACCGCGCCGGTGGCCGCGCTGTTCCAGCTGTTGTCGAGCGTATCGATTTCCGAACTGGTGGCGGCGCGGTAGGACAGGCGCACGCCGGTGCGGAAATGGGTCCAGAAATCACCGCCCAGGCTGTCGTCGCCATCGAGACGCCAGGCGTTTTCACGGCCCTCGTTGACTTGCTTGAAGTAGACCGCGTTGCCGGCATAGTAGGACGAAGGCGCGGTCAAGTCCGAACCGCCCGGCGCGCTGACGGTGACGGAGGGGTTCTTGCCCGTCATGTCGTA
>DASVYZ010000448.1:0-10377 GCA_036391935.1 Burkholderiaceae bacterium
CCTGGTGGTTCAAGGCGGCTTGCGCATCCTCGAGAAAATTGAGGCCGTCGAATTCGACGTATTCCAGCGCCGCCCCAAGCTGCGGCCATCCGACTGGCTGGTGATGCTGTGGCGCGCCATCCGGATGTAGCAAATCAAACAGCCGTTGTCGCTGCAACGGTAGTCCGGTAGCATAACGCCCGTTCAGAAATAGAAATTCTCCATGTCACCCGACGAATACTGCCAACAAAAGGCCGCGCAAAGCGGTTCAAGCTTTTATTACAGCTTCCTGTTCCTGCCGCCCGAGCGCAGGCGCGCAATCACGGCGCTCTATGCGCTGTGCCGCGAGGTGGACGACACCGTCGATGAATGCACCGATGCCCAGGTGGCACGCACCAAGCTGGTCTGGTGGCGCAGGGAAATTGCCGCCATGCAGGAAGACAAGCCGACCCATCCCGTCACGCAAGCCCTGCAGCCGCATCTGCAAACCTATTCGATCGACAGCAAGCATTTGCTGGCCATCGTCGACGGCATGGAAATGGACCTGGACCAGACGCGCTATCTCGACTATGCCGGCCTGAAAAACTACTGCTGGCACGTGGCTTCGGTGGTGGGCATACTTTCCGCCTCCATCTTCGGTTCGACGCGGCCCGAGACGCTTCAATATGCGGAAAAGCTCGGCCTCGCCTTTCAATTGACCAATATCATCCGCGACGTAGGTGAAGACGCGCGCATGGGCCGCATCTACCTGCCCGTCAACGAGCTGCAGCAATTCAACGTCACCGCAGCCGACATCCTCAATGCGCGCCACAGCGACAACTTCGTCAAGCTGATGCAGTTCCAGGCACAGCGGGCGCAACAGGCTTACGACGAGGCACTCGCTCTCTTGCCCAAGGAAGACCGGCGCGCGCAACGTCCCGGCTTGATCATGGCGGCCATCTACCGCGCCGTGCTCGACGAAATCGAACGCGACGGCTTCCATGTGCTGAACCAGCGCATCTCGCTCACGCCTATCCGCAAGCTGTGGCTGGCGTGGAAGACCTATGTCCGTGGCTGAAGCCGAAAAATCGCAGCGCGTTGGGGTGATCGGTGCAGGCTGGGCCGGTTGCGCCGCAGCAGTCAAGCTGGCGGAGGCCGGGCATGCCGTGCACCTGTTTGAAAGCGCGCGCGTACCGGGCGGCCGCGCCCGCGCCGTGCAACTGGACGAACATCCGCTCGACAACGGCCAGCACATCATGCTGGGCGCCTATGGCGAGACGCTGGCCATCATGAAACAGGTCGGCATCGATAGCGAGCAAGCCCTCCTGCGCCTGCCGCTGCAGATGCGCTACCCCGAGGGCGGCGGCGGCATGGATTTCGTTGCGCCGCGCCTGCCCGCCCCGCTGCATATGGCCGTGGCGCTGCTGCGCGCCAAAGGTCTCTCAAGAAGCGACAAACTTGCACTGGCGCGCTTTTCCACCGCGGCACGCTGGATGGGCTGGCACTTGAATGAGGATTGCAGCGTCAACGAACTGCTGGAGCGTTTCGACCAGACGCCGCGCCTGACGGCGCTGATGTGGCGCCCGCTTTGCCTCGCCGCACTGAACACGGCGCCCGAAGCGGCTTCGGCCAAGGTGTTCCTCGCCGTCCTGCGCGATTCGCTCGGGGCCAGACGCGCCGCCTCGGATATGCTCTTGCCACGCAAGGACTTGAGCGAGCTGTTTCCGGCGCATGCGGCGCGCTACGTCCGGCAGCATCAAGGCGTGGTGCACATGGGTGTACAGGTGCGCGGCCTTGCCCGCGATGGCAGCGGCTGGCGCCTCGAAGTGACGGCCGACATGCCTGAAGCCGGGCTGACATTCGACAAGCTGGTGCTGGCAACGCCGCCGCGCCAAACGGCGCAACTGCTTGAGGGCATCGCCGGCACGGAGATCTTGCATGGCTTGAAGTACGAGCCTATCACCACCTGCTATCTGCGCTATGCACCCGGGTTGCGCCTGCCGGCCCCTTTCCTTGCCTTGATCGACGACGAAACCAAGGGCGAATGGGGTCAGTTCGTGTTCGACCGCGGCCAACTCGATGCGGCCAATGCCGGCGTCCTGGCAGTCGTGATCAGCGCCTCGCATGCCGCTGTGGCATTGGATCAGGAAGACTTGAGCCGTGCTGTAGCCCGGCAATTGGCAAAGGTATTCAACAAGCCGGAACTTGCCGAGCCGGCCTGGAATCGCGTGATCTCGGAAAAGCGCGCGACTTTTTCCTGCACGCCGGGTTTGATTCGCCCGCCAAACGATCTTGGCGTTCCAGACTTGGTTCTGGCGGGCGACTATACAGCCGGCGAGTATCCCGCCACACTTGAAGGTGCGGTCCGCAGCGGCATCAAAGCTGCGTTTCTACTCGCCTAGTGTAGTGCTTCGTAATTGGGGGAACTAATGCGGTGAAGGATTTGCGTGCCAGGCAAGGCGCCGACCACAGCGATACCGAGGTATCGCGCGGATTGGCAACGCGGCATGGCGCGCAAAGGCTCGCTGCATTAGCTTCAACAATTGCGAAGCACTACACTAGATTTGGCCGTTTGCAACGCTCGGTGCAACCTGCAACAGCACGCATTTAACCCGTCGCCCTCGCGCAAGCGGGGACCCAGGATTCATACCGCTATCGGTGGCGCTTCTGGGTCCCCGCTTGCGCGAGTACGACGGAAATAATAAGGGCAGCGCAACATTATCCCTATTGCGCCTGCCAAGAATCACAGCATCTACCAATCACAACCCCGCCACCGCAATCAATCCAACTCGCGAACGCGAGACATCGCCTCATCGATGCGTTCGACCGCAACCACGGTCAAACCCTCGATCTTTTGCTTGGGCGCATTCGCTTTCGGAATCACCGCGATCGAAAAGCCCAGCTTGGCCGCTTCGCGCAAGCGCTCTTGCCCGCGCGGTGCCGGACGAATTTCGCCGGCCAAGCCCACTTCACCGAACACGACCATGCCGCGCGGCAAAGGCTTGCTGCGCATCGAAGAGTGGATTGCCAGCAATACGGCCAGGTCGGCTGCCGGCTCGGTGATCTTGACGCCGCCCACGGCGTTGATGAATACGTCCTGATCGAAAGCCGCGATACCGGCGTGCCGATGCAGCACGGCCAACAGCATGGCAAGGCGGTTTTGTTCCAGGCCGACCGTCAGGCGCCGCGCGTTGGGCAGGTGAGAAGCATCGACCAGCGCCTGGATTTCCACCAGCAAGGGACGCGTACCTTCCTGCGTCACCATCACACAAGAACCGGGCACGGGCGTTTCATGCTGCGACAGGAACAACGCCGAGGGGTTCGACACGCCCTTCAAGCCCTTTTCCGACATGGCGAACACGCCCAGTTCATTGACCGCGCCAAAGCGGTTCTTGATCGCGCGCACCAGGCGGAAGCTCGAATGCGTATCGCCTTCGAAGTACAGCACGGTATCGACGATATGCTCCAGCACGCGCGGGCCGGCCAGCGAGCCTTCCTTGGTCACGTGGCCCACCATGATAATGGTGACGCCGCTCTGCTTGGCCACGCGTGTCAATTGCGCCGCGCATTCGCGCACCTGGGCCACGGAGCCGGGCGCCGAGGTCAGTGCATCGGAATACAGTGTCTGGATCGAATCGATTACCGCCACCTGGGGCTTGTGCTCGGCCAGCGTGTGCAAGATCTTTTCCAGCTGGATTTCGGCTTGCAGCTTCAGCGCGCGCGCATCGACGGCCAGGCGCTTGGCGCGCAAGGCGATCTGGGCGCCGGATTCTTCGCCGCTCACATAAAGCACCGTCTTCTCGCGCGACATCTGCGCCAGTGCCTGCAGCAGCAGCGTGGATTTGCCTATACCCGGATCGCCGCCGATCAGCACCACGCCGCCTGCCACCAGGCCGCCGCCCAGCACGCGGTCGAATTCTTCGATACCCGTGCCGAAACGCGGCACGTCGGTCGCCTCGATGTCGGCCAGCGAAAGCACAGGCGCTGTTTGGGCCAAACCTTGATATTGCGTGGAAAAACGATTGGTGCCGGCCGTTTCGGCGACGGTTTCAACCAGGGTATTCCATTGTCCGCAGGACGGGCATTGCCCGGTCCATTTGCTCGCTACGCCGCCGCATTCGCTGCACGTGTAATTTGTCTTAGCCGCTTTTGCCATCAAATCTTCTCGATTACCCGCACGCGCGGCGCCACCGCGCACATCAACTCATATCCTATCGTTTCAGCCGAACGCGCCACTTCATCGATCGGCAAGCCTTCGCCCCAAAGCGTGACCTTGCTGCCGACATGCGCACCGGGCACGGCGCTCAAATCAACCACCAGCATATCCATCGAAATCTTGCCCAGCGTCCGCGTGCGCACGCCATCGACCAGCACCGGTGTGCCGGTCGGCGCATGGCGCGGGTAGCCGTCGGCGTAGCCGCAGCAGACGGCGCCGGTTGTGATCGGGTGCGAAGCGACGAAGCGGCTGCCGTAACCGACCGCATCCCCAGCCATCAAGTGCTGCATGCCGATGATTTCGCCGACGAGCGTCATGGCGGGACGCAAGCCGAATTCCTCGGCCGTGCGATAGCCGGGCGTCGCACCATACAACATGATGCCGGGGCGCACCCAATCGGCTGCCGCTTCCGGGCGCAGCAGGTCGCCCGCGGAGTTGCACAGGCTGCGCGGGCCTTCCAGCCCGGCAGTGGCCTCGTTGAAGCGGCGCAGTTGCTCGGCCACCGGGACCACGCTGTGGTCGGTCTCCTCCGCATTGGCGAAGTGCGTCATCATGCCGACGCTGCGCACGTTGCGGATGGCGCGCACGCGTTCATAAGCGGCACGAAAATCGCCTGGAACAAAACCGAGCCGGTTCATGCCGGTATTCATTTTGAGATGCACGTCGATCGGCCCGGCCAGATGCGCCTGTTCCAGCATGGCGATCTGTTCCGCGCTATGGATCGTCGTCTGCACCTGGTGCCGCACCAGCATGGGAATATCCTCTTGCTGGAAAAACCCCTCCAGCAGCAGCACAGGCTTGCGCCATCCGAGCTCGCGCAGGCGTAGCGCGCCGTCGGGTTCGATCAAGCCCAGGCCGTCGGCGGCGGCAAAGCCGCGCACCGCGTATGGCAAGCCATGGCCATAGGCATTGGCCTTGACCACGGCCCAGACGCGCGATTGCGGCGCATGGTCCTTGGCCACGGCAAGATTGTGCTGCATTGCAGCGACGTCGATGATGGCGGTTAGCGGTCGGGCCATAAGCGGTATTGGTTCTCGATGTTACGTTCAAGAGCTATTTTACCGGAGACGGATCGAGTGGCTCCTTGCCCATGACATTTTCCACAGGCATTTTCATGGTATAAAGCAAGCCGGGTATATTTGCTTAGGATCCGGATGAATCGCGGTTTTTATACGACCATGGCGGCGCAGTTCTTTTCGTCGCTTGCTGACAATGCCTTGCTGATCGCTTGCATTGCCATGCTGGAGACGATCAAGGCGCCGCCTTGGATGACTCCCCTGCTGAAATCCTTCTTTGTTCTGTCTTATGTTGTGCTTGCGGCCTTCGTCGGCGCCTTTGCCGATGCCTATCCCAAGGGCCGCGTCATGTTTTTCACCAATCTGCTCAAGATCTTCGGCTGCTCGATGATGTTCTTCAACGTGCATCCGCTGATTGCCTACGGCATCGTCGGTTTCGGCGCGGCTGCCTATTCGCCGGCCAAATACGGCATCCTGACCGAACTGCTCCCGCCGGAAAAGCTGGTGGCCGCCAACGGCTGGATCGAAGGCTTGACGGTTTCCTCGATCATTTTCGGCACCGCCCTGGGCGGTTTGCTGGTCGGCCCGCACATGACCGACATGTTGGCCAAGCTTCATGTTCCGACCTTCGTCACCGACACCAACCTGACTTCCGACATGGCCCTGGTCGTGATCGTCGGCACCTACGTCATCGCGGCCATCATCAATCTCTCGATCCCGGATACGGGAGTCGCTTACGCGAAACAACAGCATACGCCGTTCAAGCTGATTGTCGATTTCGCCGGCTGCTGCACCACCCTGTGGAACGACAAGCTGGGCCAGATCTCGCTGGCGGTGACGACCCTGTTCTGGGGCGCCGGCGCCACGCTGCAATTCATCGTGCTGAAATGGGGCGAGAAATCGCTCAACATGCCGTTCAACGAAGTCGTGATCCTGCAAGTCGTGGTGGTGATCGGCGCCGTGATCGGTTCGCTGGCGGCGGCAATGATCGTGCCATTGAAGCGCACGCTGAGCCTGCTGCCGGTCGGCATTGCCATGGGCATGGTGGTGATGACCATGACCCTGGTGCATAGCGTGCAGATGGCTTATCCGCTTCTGATCCTCATCGGGGCATTGTCCGGCTTCTTCGTCGTGCCGATGAATGCGCTCTTGCAGCATCGCGGCTCGGAATTGATGAGCGCCGGCCACTCGATCGCGGTGCAGAACTTCAATGAAAACATGTCGATCCTGACCATGCTCGGCCTCTACGCCATCATGGTCAAGCTCAAGCTCGAAGTGAATACGGTGATCGTGATCTTCGGCTTTTTCGTGGTCGGTTCGCTGCTCCTCGTGATGCGCTGGCATGCGCTGAACCAGAAGAAGTTCGATAGCGTTTCATTGATAGGCGAACACCACCCTCACTGACGTACGAATTGCCGGGCGCGGACTTTCCAATCGTGGGGAACGATGAAGCCGCGCCCGATTTCGAGTGCGTCTCTTCCATCGGACTGCATCAGCGCAATCATGACAGGCAGGCTGTCTGCGGAGAAATGCCTTTCCAGCGCTTGCGATAAGGCATCCCTGCTCAGGCATTCCGCAAGCGCAACCTGTGCCGGCGCCAGCCATCGCAGGCGCGGCAGGATCAGGAAGCGATCGTGCGCCACCTCATCGAGGCTCGAAAGCGGACGCCAGAAACCACGGCAATGTGCAGGATTCACGCCGAGAACATCCGGCAGCGGCGCCTCGCCGGGAGCGTAAAACAGCCAGCCCTTGATCAAGGCTTGGGCCCATGCAGGCATTTCCGTCAAGACCGCCTGCGCAGCAGGGTGCTGCGACAGGTTCAACTGCCGCTCCAGTATCTTGCGC
This sequence comes from Burkholderiaceae bacterium, assembly GCA_036391935.1. Classification (GTDB taxonomy): domain Bacteria; phylum Pseudomonadota; class Gammaproteobacteria; order Burkholderiales; family Burkholderiaceae_D; genus PKWO01. The sequence continues at coordinate 7,036 of DASVYZ010000448.1, forward strand.
ATCTTCGCGCCCAGCGTATCGGCCAGATTGGGGCCGACCAGCGAATCGGCTTGATAGGTCGCTTCGCCCGATTCGAGCAGGTAATACTTGGTGGCGAATTCCCAGTGCAGCAGGCGCAACGCGGGATCGCGCAGCAGGAAATCGAATTCGCCCACGGTCTCGCCACTTGCCGCCCTTACCTGCAAACCATGCGCCTGCAAGGCGCCGATGTGCTTGAAGAAGACTCCCATCAGCAATTCCGAATAGCGGCCGAGGCGGCTGAAGCCATGCCGCGCTATCAGCGCCTGCAATTCGCCGGGTTGCGCATCCAGTTGGCGCAGCCATTCATCAATTTCCGGGCCTTCATGCCCGAACAAGGTGGCAATGCGCCCATGCCATTGCGGGCTTGCCGCATCGAGCAGGTCCGGAGAATCAAGCAGCCAGGCCAGATCGCGCACATGGGGATTGCGCAGGTGCCCGCGCCGGGCGTGGAATCGCTGTTGAAACGCGCTCTCAGGCACGCGCGTAGATTTCCTTGGCCATGCACAGATCGGCCCAGGCCTTGCGTTTGTCGCCCGGAGTGCGCAACAGGTAGGCCGGGTGGTAAGTCACCACCAGCGGCAGATCGGCATAGCGATGCGTCTTGCCGCGCAAGCTCGACACCGGCGTAGCCGGATCGAGGCCGAGCAGGGAAAGTGCCGCTGTCTTGCCCAGGGCCACGATCACGGTCGGCTGTATCAAGGCGATCTGGCGCAGCAGATAGGGCATGCAGGAAGCCGCTTCCTCAGGCGTCGGCGGCCTGTCCTTGCCGGTCGGATCGGTCGGGCGGCATTTGACGATATTGGCGATGTAGGCATTGTCGCCGCGGCGCAAGCCCAGTGCGGCCAACATGTTGTCGAGCAGCTTGCCTGCCGGGCCGACAAAGGGCTCGCCGCGCTGGTCCTCGCTGCGCCCCGGCCCTTCGCCGATGAACAGCCACTTGGCTTTTTCGTCGCCGACGCCGAACACGGTATTGGTGCGCTTCCCGCACAAGCCGCATTTCACACAGGCGGCGACTTCGGCTTTCAGCTCATCCCAATTCATCGCTGCGACGGCATTGCCGGTTGCGACAACCGTTTCCACACGCAGCTGTCCTGCATGCGCCACAGTGGCCTCGGCCGCCTGTTCGGCGGCGATCTCGGCCATGAGATCGGGTTCGGCGGCAACAACTGCGTTCGCCCGCTCCCGCAGGCGCCAGGTTGGGCCGAGCCCCATCTCCTGCAAAAATGCCTGCTGCCTGCCGCTCATAGCATCAACCTCATCACGATCGCATCTTCCCGGCTGCCGGCAGCCGCAGGATAGTAGCCGCGCCGCACACCGATGCCTGCGAAACCGTAGCGCTCATACACTTCGACAGCGCGGCCGTTCGAGGGCCTGACTTCCAGCAGGATCGATTGCATGCCCTTGTCGCGCGACAGCTTCACGGCAAGGTCAAGCAAGAGCCGGCCGACACCGCTGCCCTGCAAGTCGCGCCGCACGGCAATGTTAAGCAAGTGCGACTCATCAACCGACATCATCAACAGCAGATACCCGGCCAGCGCACCGGCAGGGTCGCGCACAGTCCATATCTCATAGCCGCTTTGCAGCGAATCGAGGAAATTGCCGCGCGTCCAGGGATAAGGATAGACGTCGTTCTCGATTGCCATCACCTCGGTCAAGTCGTCGACCTGCATGCGCGACAGGGCCATCGGCATTGCCGGGTCGCGATCGATGCGTGCCACGTTCATGCGGCCTCCGCTTTTTGCATGCGCTCTGCCGTAGTCAGGGCCACCTTGTTCCGCAGGTAAAGCGGCTGGGCATCGCGCGCATTGATTGCCGCGCCCGAAGCAAACATCACCTGGGCCAGGCGCGCCACGTCGCGCGCATGCGGCACAATCTGCGTCAGGGCATGCGGCGTAAAGCCGCGTCCGGCAAACGCTTCCGCATAAGCCGTCAGGCCATTGCCGCACGCCACCACCTTGCCCTGCGGCGCAACCGATTCCGCGCCCGACAAGGCAGGCGGCATGATTTCATGCCATCGTCCGTCGAATCGATATTGCGCCCAATAGACTTCGCCCATGCGTGCGTCGAGCACACTCAAAACCTCGGCGGCGTCGTGTTCGGCGCGGCAAGCCTCGGCCATCGCCAGCAACGTCACCACCGGCACCACCGGCAAGCCCGCGCCGAAAGCCAGCCCCTGCACGATACCGCAAGCCGTGCGCACGCCGGTGAACGATCCCGGGCCGCAACCGAAAGCGACCGCATCGCATTGTTTCAAGCTCAACTCTGCCTCGGCCAGCAATTGCTGCACTACAGGCAGGATGGTTTGCGAATGCGTTTGCACGCCCATCGATTCGCGCACAAGCATCTCTTCGCCGCGCATCAGGGCTGCGGAAGCGAGGTCGGCGGAGGTTTCGATGGCTAGGATGACGGACATGGCGTTATTTTACCGCTTCCCCACCCGCAACAACGCTCTTTGCCGCGGGAAGGTCGGCATTGCGGCTTGCGCGGTAGAATATCGCATGAATTTTCTGACCCTGGATCAATCCAATAGCGCAACGGTCTCGCAATGGCTGGAAGACGGCCACTGGGTGACGGCTTGCCTGTGTGCCGCCTGGTGCGATACCTGCAACAGCTACCGCAGCAAGTTTGCCGAATTGGCAAGCATGCATCCCGAGCAGCGCTTCGTATGGATCGACATCGAAGACCAGGCCGATCTGGTCGGCGACTTCGATATTGAAAATTTCCCCACCCTGTTGATTCAGCACAAAGGCGTGGTCAGCTTCTTCGGCACCACGCTGCCTGAGATCAAGCTGGCAGACCGGCTGTTGCGCGCGCAGATCGACAAGGACGATGCCGAATTGCAGCGCGAAGCCGCTAGCAGCGAAGAACGCCGCGCATGGCAGCGCGAACGCAATCTCGCCGAACGACTAAGTCAAGCGTAGAGGCAAACTGCGCAAACGCTTCCCCGTCAAAGCAAACACCGCGTTGGCCACCGCCGGCGCCACCGGCGGCGTAGCCGGCTCGCCCATGCCTTCCGGCGGCGCCGCGCTCTTGATGATGATGGTTTCGATCACTGGCGACTGCGCCATGCGCACCACCTGGTAACTGTCGAAATTGCGCTGCTCGACCGCCCCATCCTTGAACGTGATTTCGCCATACAAGGCAGCCGACAAGCCAAAATTGATCGCCGACTCCACCTGTTGCATGATGATGTTGGGGTTCACGGCGATGCCGCAATCGACCGCGCAGGTGACCTTGTGCACCCTGATCTCATTATTCTCTATCGATACCTCCGCCACCTGGGCCACGATGGTGCCGAACGAACGGTGCAGCGCCACGCCT
>DASVYZ010000449.1:0-4552 GCA_036391935.1 Burkholderiaceae bacterium
CCTTGCCGTAGCACCGCTACGACGCGTCGCTGCGCCTAGCATTCGACCGGTTTGCGGAGCTGCGTGCATGTCAAACAGATCATAAACAGGCTCTAAGATTGCTGCACAGGTAAAATAGGCAGGGAAGGACCCTGATCGACATGCAAGCGCAATCCACGCAAGCACCGCTGAAATTCGATGTGCCGCCGGCGCTGGCCCTGCTCAGCGACGTGGGCCACCATCATGCCGTCAACCAGGATTACGGCATGGTTGGCCGGAGCGACTCGGGCAACGTCGTCATCGTGGTGGCCGATGGCGTGTCGAGTTCGGACAAGGCCGACGTGGCTTCGGCAACGGCAGTGGCGGCGGCCTATAACGCGCTGATCCAAACCATGCCGGAAACGCTCGGGCCCGACGCGGTGCAAGCCGCCGTGGCGGTGGCGCATGCGGCCGTCATGGAAATTCCTCACACCAGCCTGAATAAGGAAGAGCCCGAAACCACCATCGTGCTGGCCCTGGTGCGCGGCAACGTCGCAACCATCGCCTGGGTCGGCGACAGCCGCGCCTATACCATCGGGCCGAAATATGCGCGTCTGATCACGCGCGACGACTCCTGGCTGGCCGATGCGCTGGAACAGGGCGACATGACGCCGGAAGAAGCGATGGCCGACATCCGTTCGCACTCGATCACGCAGTGCCTGGGCATGCTCAGCGAGCCGGTGCGCATCCACGTGCGCACGGTCAAGCTCGAGCCCGATACCTGGCTCTTGCTGTGCAGCGACGGCTTGTGGAACTACTGCAGCAATCCGGCTTCCCTGGCGGAGCACGTGCGCGAAGCCGGTGCCGATACCGATGCCTTCGAGCTGTGCCAGCATCTGGTGCGCTTTGCCAACCAGAGCGGCGGGCATGACAATATCACCGTGGGTGCCTACTACTTCACCGGCAACAGGTAAGCGAATGCAATGAATTGCAGGTCAGGCTGTCGTCGACAGCGTGCCGATGATGCCCTGGGCAAATGAATCGGCCGCCACCGTGCGCGACAGGTTGGGATTGCTTTGCAGTGCGCTGGCCCAGTTGGAGGTCAGGTTGACGCCGCCGGCCGAAGATGCGCTTTGCACCACGCCGGTCCCATCGTAGAAGCCGGAATAGCTGCCGCCGGGCAGAGTGGAAAGAATGGCGGAATTGAGCGCCTGCTGGGCCGAAGCCGCCGCGGCTGCCGCGGAACTCTCGTTTCCGCCGCCGGTGCTGGAAGCGGCGGCACTGGTGCCCGCTTGCGCAATCGAGTTGTACAAGCCGGCCGCGTCGTAGACCTGGGCAGTGACGCCATTCGAACTGCCCAGCGTGGCCACGATGCCCGAGGTGGCCGACAATGCACTCGCCTGCGCCGCCAAGCCCGGATCGCTGCTCTGCACGACGGGCGAGGCCGTGCTCGAACCTGTTGTGCTCGCGGTGTTTGCCACCGGGATCAGCAGGGATGCGGGATTGATCGTGTTGAGCGAAGAAATCGACATAAGCGCGCCAAATCTTGATTGCCTGACATCAAGCGGCGGAAGCAGGCAGGTTCAATATAGCACGCTATACGCCAGTCTGCCTGATGCCTTGGAGAGCTTGTCTTGCGGTCAATCGCTGTCGATGTCGATGCACTGGCGGTATTGGCACTTGGCGCGGATCACGCGGCCGTCGCGGCATTGTTCGCGGTAGTATTCGACCGGGCCGTCGGATGACACGAGTTCGGCGCCATGCAAGGCTTCGCAATGTCTTTCGCGCAGGGCCATTTCCTCGACTGAATTCGAGGAGGTACCAAGGCGGATTTGTCCGCTCCGGTTTTCCGCAGGCGGCTCGGATGCCGCATTGGGAGCGGAGTCGGGAACGGGGGTGGGCCCTGCTTCCGGACCCGGGGCACGCGCCGAAGGCGGCATGGCCGGCTCCGGCTCCATAGCAGGTTCTGCTTGCGCCGCGCCAGGTTTGCCCGGCACGGCAGTCGGCCCGCTCGGCGCGAAAGTCAGCTCAGGCAATTCGCGCAGGGCGCGGTCGATGCTCACCGATTCCGGTTCGATGCGGCCGGCCAGCTGGCCCAGCCCCAAGCCCGTTTTGACGTAGCGCGTTTCGCCCGCTTCCAGCGTAAGCGGGAGGTGGCTGCTGGTATCGTTGACGGTGGAAATGTCGTGCGTACCGGGCGTGGTATCGATGTAGAAATAGGTGCCGGGTCTGGAATTGCCGACCGTGCCGCCGTCATAGAGAATACCGGTTTGCAGATTGGCGCCGACGAAGCTGGTGTTGCGGAAGAATACGATGCGTGCCTGTCCAGCCGCAAGCGGCGGCATGGCATCGCTGCGGTACTTGGTGTCGGCGCAGCCGGCGAGGCTGGCAATCAGGATCAGGCATAGCCAGGGAAACAGGCGCATCGAAGGCTCCATGCAGGGGGTGTTTTCACATTGTGCCGCACCAGCGTGAATCCGGTATGACTGGAAAGAGGCGGCAGCGTTGCAATTTTTCAATTTTATGTCAAAGTGGCATGGTCGATAAAAAAATCGTAGCCGGTGCCCGGCACCTTAAAAGGGAAAAATATGGATATGCAACAACAGGAAGGCGAACACAAGTCGCCGATCAAGCTGGCTGGCCAAGTCGTCGCCGAAACGACGACGCTGATGCGGGATAGCGGCAAACTCGAATTCGGCATCGGCTTGGTCAGCGGCGTCGTCGCGCTGACCCTCGGCATACTGTGCCTGCTCGGCGTGCTGGCCTTCCATTTTCCGCAATACCTGACCACGCCCGAACTGCGCCATCAATATTCGGTCGACGTGCTGCGCCAGATCCTGTTCTGGGCGCTCATCGTTTCCGGCGGCATCGCGCTGGCCAATATCGTCTTGAACAAGCGGCGCAACATCAATATCGCCGCCCTGGCTTTCGTGATCGCGGCCGTGGCCCTGGGCGGTTCGCGCGTGCCGGTGGGCGACTTCCCCGACCACACGCCCTACATCGGCCTCGACTGGTTCATTCTTGATCTGCTCGGCTCGACGCTGATCTTCGTCGCACTGGAAAAGCTGTTCCCGCTCTACAAAAACCAGGCCGTGTTCCGCAAGGAATGGCAGACCGACATGGTGCACTTCGTGGTCAACCACTTTCTGGTCGGCTTGGTGCTGTTGACGGTGAACTTCCTGATCCACCGCGTATTCGGCTGGATGGTGCGCGGCGATTTCCAGGAAATGATCCGCTCCATCCCTTTCGTCCCCCAGGTGCTGTTGTGCATCCTGGTGGCCGACCTGATGCAGTACTGGACGCACCGCGCCTATCATGAGGTGCCATTCCTGTGGAAGTTCCATGCCGTGCATCACAGCGCCAAGACCATGGACTGGATCGCCGGTTCGCGCATGCACGTGCTCGAATTGATCTTCACGCGCGTGTGCGTGCTCGGGCCGCTCTACGTGTGCGGCTTCGACAAGGGCGTGATGGATGCCTACATCATCATCGTCGGCTTCCAGGCCGTGTTCAACCACGCCAACGTGCACCTGCCCTGGGGGCCGCTGCGCTACCTGATCGTGACGCCGGACTTCCACCATTGGCACCATTCGTCGGACCAGGAAGCGCTGGACCGCAATTACGCGGCGCACTATGCCTTCCTCGATCATATTTTCCGTACCGTGGTCAAGAGCGAGCGGCAGTTTCCGGCGGAGTATGGTGTGCTCGGCGATTACATGCCAGGCGGCTTTGTAAAACAACAACTCTTCCCGTTCAAGAAAATGCCGGACACCGACCCGAAAGCATGACGATGCGTTATGCTTGCCGCATTCGATTGTGAACCAAGTTGCTTCCCTGAAGAGAGGCAGGTATGTCCAGCACTCCCACGTTCGGCCCCGAAGAAGCGCGCGCTTACATGCATCAACTGCTCAAGGTGATGCACCAGGCCGGCGGCTCCGACCTGTTCATTTCGGCGGACTTCCCGCCCAGCATGAAAGCTTTGGGCGGCATGAAGCCGCTGTCGCAGCAAAGGTTGAACGGCGAGATCACCAGGAAGCTTGCCTACAGCCTGATGAACGACAAGCAGCGCGCCGAATTCGAGAAAGAGATGGAATGCAACTTCGCCATCTCGATACCCGACGTGTGCCGCTTCCGCGTCAACGTCTTCATCCAGCAGCAGCATACCGGCATGGTGATCCGCACCATCGCTTCCGAAATCCCGAATTTCGAAAAGCTCGGCCTGCCCGAAGTGCTGAAAGAAGTGATCATGACCAAGCGCGGCCTGGTCCTGGTCGTGGGCGGCACGGGTTCGGGTAAGTCGACCACGCTGGCGGCGATGATCGATTACCGCAACAGCAATTCGGCCGGCCACATCATCACCGTGGAAGACCCGGTGGAGTACGTGCACAAGAACAAGAATTGCCTGATCACGCATCGCGAAGTCGGCGTCGATACGCATTCCTGGCACCACGCGCTGAAGAACACCTTGCGCCAGGCGCCCGACGTGATCCTGATTGGTGAAATCCGCGACAGCGAAACCATGGAGCACGCCATCGCCTTCGCCGAAACCGGCCACCTGTGTCTGGGCACGCTGCACGCCAACAACTCCAACCAG
>DASVYZ010000450.1:0-5162 GCA_036391935.1 Burkholderiaceae bacterium
AGGGACGGGTAATGGAACGCGTGGCGAGCCAGGCGATCGCGGCGCCGAGCGCGATGGCGAACACGGTGGCGGTGAACAGTATTGCGCGCGCCTCGTCGTAGGCGCTGATGGCGGCTTGCTCGTCCCTGGCGTTTTTATCGCGCTGCAGATCGATATAGTCCTTGATCGCGTGCTGCCATTTGTCGTTCGCGGGTACGACCGTTTTAATAAGGAAGTGCACGGCTTCATCCTTGTTGGACTTCGCCATCTCCTCGAATTTATCGTTCAAGGGCCGCGTTTCGAGCTGGTGTTGCCCTATCTCCGCGACAAATGCCTTCCCGGCGTCGTCAAGCGGCATTTTTTCCAGTTGCGCACCGGCGTTGTCGTAGACTTCGCGTGCGGCGACGATTTTCTTGCTTTGCTCTTTGACTTCCTCTGCGTCGTCAAGCAACGCGACGCTTCTGATGACGCGCGATTCGATGTGGATCGATGCCGACATATCTTCGAGCAAGGCCATTTTTCTGACATTGACGCCGACGATGTGACGAAGCGCATCGTCTGATTTACTCATGCCGTTGAGGCCGACCAGCGCCACTACCAGCAACAAGACGAGTACTGCCGCGAATCCCGCGCCCAGGCGGGTGCCGATTTTCCAGTTCTTGTAGTTCATGTTTTCTCCGAGGTTCTTAACTAACGAGTATGCTGTTCCCCTGTCGGGGGCTTGCGGCTGTCCGCTTGTCCGAGGTTTCGCGCGCCGCCGCTTCGATGGATGTCGCAATCCGGTCAGTGCAACGTGGCAGAGCTGGCGAAATCGGCCTCCGTAATCAGCCGCTCCAGATCGACCAGGATCAGCATGTGATCATCGACCGTGCCCAGCCCCAGCAAATATTCCATGCCGATGTTTCCGCCGAGCCCCGGGGGCGGCTTGATCTGGCCGGGTTCCAACGTGGTCACCTCCGACACGCTGTCGACTGCCACCCCGATCGTGCGCGCGCCGGCGCTCAGGACGATGACGACAGTGAAGGCGTCGTAGTCGCGCGCTTCCATGTTGAGCTTCAGCCGCAAATCAAGCAGGGGGACGATCAGGCCCCGCAGATTGAGCACGCCCTTGACGTAAGCCGGCGCGTTGGCGATGCGCGTGACGTGATCCACACCGCGCAGCTCCTGCACCTGCCGGATATCGATGGCATACTCTTCGCCGGCCAGCCGGAAAGCCAGGAACTGGCGCGGCCCGGCAGGGTTGTTTGATAAGGTTTTTTGTTGCAAGACTTCAAAGGACATGCTGATCTCCTCTCGTCGCGCGCGAAATCCACGCGCAACGTCGGTGGCGGTTTTCCTGGCAAATTGCCTGGGACAATATTAGGGAGACGGCGGCAGGTTTGGGGCCGCAAGCGGCCTCCTCAAGAGGGGGTGCGATTGCTAGCGAATCGCTGACGGGGTAGGGGTCAGCTTGATTGAAGCTGCAGAATGACTGCTTCGATAACAGGATTATCTCAGGATATTTCCGCAGGTCAAGCGGTTTCTGGGTTGAATAACATTGTTTGACATTGTTGCGGTGAGCGGCGTCAAACGGTAAGCGCGTCGAACTTCGCCACGCGATTTCATCTTCTCACTGCCGCCAGGCGGACGCGGCGATCCTGTCATCAGATCATGGCGACGCTTGCGTACGATCTGTTCGGCAGGTGACGCCCCCCCGTCAACCGCGGCCCAGGCGAGGCAAATTGCGCGTGGTGCCGATGGCGGAAGGCGGCGCAACCTCGCGCAGGCCCGGTTCCACCGCGGCGAACGCCGCCTGCCCGGCTGCATCGAGCTTGAACACCTCGAGCGCCTGTGCCAGCAAGGCCGCCTGGTCCTTCATCGATTCGGCCGCAGCGGCCGCCTGTTCCACCAGGGCCGAATTCTGCTGCGTCATGTCGTCCATCTGCGCCACGGCCTGGTTAATCTCCTGCAAGCCGGTGCTCTGGTCCTGGCTGGCGACGGTGATCTCGTTCATGATGCCGGTCACACGCTGCACCGAGGCCACCATTTCTTCCATGGTCTTGCCGGCGCGGTCCACCAGTTGCGAGCCGAGCGTGACCTTGTCGACCGAATCGCCGATCAAGGCCTTGATTTCCTTGGCTGCCGCCGCGCTGCGCTGGGCCAGGGTACGCACCTCGGCCGCGACCACGGCGAAGCCGCGGCCCTGCTCCCCGGCGCGTGCCGCTTCCACTGCTGCATTCAAGGCCAGGATATTGGTCTGGAAGGCGATGCCGTCGATCACGGCGATGATGTCGACGATCTTCTTCGATGCCGCATTGATTTCGGACATGGTATCGACCACCTGGCCCACCACCTCGCCGCCCTTGGCCGCCACGTCGGAAGCATTGACGGCCAGCTGGCTCGCCTTGTGCGCATTCTCGGCATTTTGCTTGACGGTATCGGTCAGGTATTTCATCGAGCTGGCGGTTTCTTCCAGGCTGCTGGCTTGCGCCTCGGTGCGCGCGGAAAGATCGGCATTGCCGGTGGAGATTTCGACACTGCCGGTCCTGATCGCCTCGGCCGAGGTCTTGATGCCGGAGACCAGCGAGGCCAGGCGCGCCTGCATCTCCTTCAAGGCCGCCAGCAGGCTGTCGCTGTCGCCGGGGGCGACTTCGATATGCATGGTCAAGTCGCCCGAGGCCACGGCGGCGGCCAGTTCGCGCGCGTATTCGGGCTCGCCGCCCAACTGGTGCCAGATGGTGCGCACCACGAAGAACGAGATCACGCCCAAGGCCACGATCACGCCCAGCGCCACCACGATGCTGGTGATCAGCACGCTCCTGACGTTGGCGCCGCTCTTTTCTATACCGTCCTTGAACTGCTGCTGCGCCGCTTCCTGGCTCTTTTGCAAGTCGGCCTGCAGGGTCTGCAAGGCGCTTTGCATGGTGCCGATGGCGGCTTGCGGGTCGCCCTGGTCCACGTTCATCATGATGCGCGCCACGCTGGTGGCCGGCGCATAGTAGGCTTCGAATTCCTTGCCCAACCGTTCCGACGATTCGCGCTTGCCCGGCATGGCGTTGAGCGTCTTCAGGGTTTCGCGCACTTTCCTGGCGTTGTCTTCGACCGCCTCCAGCCGCTTCTTGTCGCCTTCGGTCACCGCGTCCTTGAGCGAATCGACCACGTCCTGCACTTGCGCGCTCAAGCTCTTGCTTTGCTCCAGCGCGGGAAAGTCGACCTGTTCCGTGGTCTTGATCAGCGAAATCGCGGTGGTCGAATACGACACGCTGACCGCCAGGCCGATGCCGAAGATGACGGTGGAAATGACGGGCAGGGCCCAGATGCGTCGCTTGATGCTCATGTTTCCTCTCTTTCCGGTCTCAATGGATCAGATCGTTTTCCCTTGCGGCAGTTTTCGTTTCGCCTTCGCCCGCCTTGTGCGCGGCCCCGGACATCTCGCGCCGCGGCGCGACCGGGGGGATGCTCAAGCGGACCCGGGTGCCGCGCCCCGCCTCGCTTTCCACCTCGATCTTCCCGCCCAGCATGCCGGTGACGATATTGTAGACAATGCTCATGCCCAGCCCCGTGCCGCCCTGCCCCATCTTGGTGGTGAAGAAGGGGTCGAACACGCGGCGCAGCACCTCTTCGCTCATGCCGCTGCCGTTGTCGGCAAAATCGAGCGCAACCGTGCCGTCGGCCAGCGTGCGCGCGGCAATCGTCAGCGCCGGCGCATCGTGGTTGTCGAAGGCATGGATCAGGGCATTATTGATGAGGTTGTTGATCACCTGGCACAGGCTGCCGGGAAAGGAATCGAGTTCGATCTTGCCCCTCACTTCCAGGCTGACGGCGCAATTGGCGCGGCGCAGGCGCGGCGCGTAGGTGGCGAGCGTATCCTGCAGCACGTGTTCCAGCTCGAACACGCGGCGCTGGTCGCTGGTCTGGTCCACCGCCACCTGTTTGAACGAGGCGATCAGGCTGGCCGCCTTGTGCAGCGAGCCGACCACGAGGTTGGAGGCCATCGAAATGTCGACCAGGAAGCGGTTGAAGGCAGAGCGTTTCATGGTGCCGCCGGCCACGACGACGTCGAATTCCTTGACGTGGTCGGCCAGCGAAGACGCCGCCAGCAGGCTGTTGCCGATCGGCGTATTCAATTCATGCGCAATCCCCGCCACGAGCGAGCCTAACGACGCCATCTTCTCGGCCGAGATCAGGTCGTTCTTGGTGCGTTTCAAGGTGTCGAGCGCATCGGACAAATCATGGTTGGCCTGTTCCAGCGCGGCCGAACGCTGCTGCACGCGTTCCTCAAGCGAGGCATTCAATTCGCGCAGCTCGCGCTTGGCATTCAATTCCTCGGTCTGGTCGAGAAAGGCCCAGACCACGGCCGGTTCGCCGGAAAGATTCAGCGTGGACGACCAGATCGATACTTCGCCCGGGCGCCGGTCGGCCAGCCGTACCTGGGCGATTTCGCCATGCACGGCGCCGGCCTTGCGATAGATGCTGAAGATGCGTTCGCGCTCGGCGGGCGAGGCCCAGAAATCGAAATCGGGCATGCCGTCGCACGGCCCTTCGCGCCTGCCGAAGGCGCGCCACAATGCGATATTGGCCGCCACGGGCTTGTCGCGCGCATCGGTCACGGCCAGCGGGATCGGCGCCAGGTCGAACAGGATGCGGAAGCGTTCTTCCGATTCGTGCAGGCGCTTCTGCGACGATTCGAGTTCGACGATGCGTTCGCGCAGCGCCAGGCGCATGGCGTTCAAGGCGCGCACGAACACTTCGATCTCGTCGCCGCCGTATTCGCGCAGGGATTCGCCGAATTCGCCGCGTGCCAGGCTTTGCGACTGGCGCGTCAGCGCACGCAGGCGCCGGCCTATGCCCTGGGTGAACAGATAAAGCAGAGTCAGCGCCACGATGAAGCCGCCGATGGAAATCCAGGCGCCTTGCAGCAGGACGTTATTGCGCGCCGACATCAGCTCTTCGGCGGAAATGCCGAAGTTGATGGTGCCGACCTGGTTGTCGCGCAACAACAGCGGCGCGCGCGCATGCATCATGCCGCCTTGCAGCCGCGTCTGCAGCGAACCCATGGCGCGCGACCCCTCGCCGCCGGAAAAGGTGGGAAGGTTGGGCGGCACCTTGCCGACTTCGAGCAGGGTCAGGCCGTCGGCGTCGGTGACGGAGATATAGCGCGCGAAACTGTCGCGCGGATCGGCCAGCATTTCGGACAGGTAACT
>DASVYZ010000451.1:0-2764 GCA_036391935.1 Burkholderiaceae bacterium
TTCCTTGCCGAAGTCGGATGAGCCATAGCCGGAAGTCGAACCGGCATTGCCCGAGCCAGTCGCACCACCACCGCCCAGCGCCGCGAGCACGCGGGAGGCATCGGATAGGGAAACCTGATCCGTGCCGGTGCTACTGGACGCATCGGTCGATGAGGCGCTCTGGGCGGCCGAGGCGTTTTGCCGATAGCCGTCCAAGGCACGCCAATTGTGCGCGAGAGGCGCGAGGGAATTCGACGCGGCGCCGGCTTGCGAAAGCGACATGGACTGACCCGATCCAAAAAGACTTATCACTTCCGTTATCGGCGGCGCGCTGCATAACTTGAATGAAATACCTGGATGCGGTTCCTACACCACCGCCGGATGGCGCATCAACTCCTCGACCCAGTCGATGAAAGCTTGCACGCGGCGCGACAAATGGCGCCGGTGCGGATAAAGCGCCACCACCTGCATCGGTGCGGGACGCCATGCAGGCAGCACCTGAACCAGTCCTTCGGCGGCCAGCATGCCGGCAACGTCGTGCGCCGGCACCTGGATCAAGCCCAACCCGGCCTGGCAGCATGCCGTATAGGCTTCGGCATTGTTGACCGTGACGCGGCTTTTCATCGGTACCGTCTTCGTCACACCATCCTCAATATATTCCCATGGATAGAGTCGGCCCGTGCTGGATGAAACGTAGTTGACGATCCAATGGTTTTCCAGGTCGGCAATCGATTCGGGCATGCCGTACGCTTCGATATAGCCCGGGCTGGCGCAATTGACGATTTCGCATTCGGCGATGCGGCGCGACACCAGGCTGCTGTCTTCCATGGTCAGGGCGCCGCGAATGGCGCAATCGACGCCTTCGCGTACCAGATCGACCAAGCGGTCGGTCATGCCGAGTTCGAGTTCGATATTGGGGTAGCGGCGGAAAAATTCCGGCAGCGCCGGCGCAATCAGCAAGCGCCCGGTACGGCTCGATACGTCGACCTTGAGCTTGCCCGCGACTTGCGCGCGGTCGCGCTGGAACAGGCCCTCGATCTCGTCGAGGTCGTACAGCAGCACGCGGCAGCGCTCCAGCATGGCTTGCCCATCCTGCGTCAATTGCACACGGCGCGTGGTGCGGTGGAACAAGCGCGTGCCAAGCCGCCCTTCAAGTTGCTGCACCGCGAGCGAGACCGAGGCCCGCGGCAGGCGCAAATCCTCGGCTGCCCGCGTGAAGCTGCCGGTCTCGGCCACGCGCAGGAAGACGTTCATTTCCTCAAAGCGGTCCATGGTGCATTGGGTTTATTGTTTAGATTTTTTGGATAGTCTATCCATTTATCGCCAGTTTATCGAGCCATTTACAAGCAATAAACTACTCCCGTGCTGTGAATCCCTTCACTTTCATTGGAGAAATCATCATGAACGACAACATCGCACTCGTAACCGGCGGCAGCCGCGGCTTGGGCAAGGACATGGCCCTGAATCTGGCCAAAAACGGCCTCGACGTCATCGTGACCTATGTACAAAACCGCTCGCAAGCCGAAGAAACCGTCAGGCAGATCGAGGCGCTGGGCCGCCGCGCCGCAGCACTGCAGCTCGACGCCGGCAAGATCGCAAGCTTCGCCGCGTTCGCCGCGCAACTACAGGACAGCCTGAAGAAGACCTGGGACACAGACAAGTTCGACTTTTTGGTCAACAACGCCGGCATCCCGGGCACCGCTCCGATAACCAGCACGACCGAAGCCATGTTCGACGAATTGATGAATGTCCACTTCAAGGGCGTCTATTTCCTTACCCAGGCGCTGTTGCCGCTGTTGCGCGACAAGGGCGGCATCGTCAACGTATCTTCCGGCCTGGCGCGCTTCGCCGTTCCCGGTTATTCGGCCTATGCTTCGATGAAGGGCGCGATCGAAACCTACACGCGCTACCTGGCCAAGGAACTGGGCGCGCGCGGCATCCGCGCCAACGCGGTGGCACCGGGCGCCATCGCCACCGACTTCAACAAGGACGCGCTGGAAGCCCATCCCGAAATGCGCAGCTTCATCGCCGCGCAAACCGCGCTGGGCCGGATCGGCGAGCCGGCAGACATCGGCGGCGTGGTGGCCTTCCTGTGCAGCGATGCGGCACGCTGGGTCAATGCGCAACGGCTGGAAGCCTCGGGCGGCATGTTCCTGTAAATCGCCGGTTCATCGGGTTCGATCGGCAAGAGGCGGCAGCAATGCCGCTTTTTTCTTTTTTTGCGTTTCCGCTTCGTATGATTTCGCATGCGCGTTCGATTTTTATGCTATGTTGTCGTTGATCAATAGACCTATATTGAAGTACCGGGATCGCCCCCCTTTGTCGTCTTGGCTTATTTTGGCAACGTTTTCATGCAAACTCATTAACAGCGTGGAAAAAATGGCCGGCATTCGAACGAATTTGCAATGAAATTGTCTATGACGCATTGCAGCAATTCGAATTTGGCCCGACAATCGGGTGACATCGGTACCATGAATCAGAGGAAAGCATGCTCTACCAATTCCACGAATTGAATCGCAGCTTGTTGAGCCCCTTGGTCCAATGGGCCGAGGCTTCAGCCAAGCTGTTCAGCAATCCCGTCTCGCCGCTGGCTCACACGCCGTTTTCCCAGCGTATCGCGGCGGGCTACGAATTGATGTACCGCCTGGGCAAGGAATACGAAAAGCCGGAATTCGACATCAAGTCGGTCGAAGTCGAAGGGAAGACCGTAACAGTGTTCGAGCGCATCGAAGAACAGCGCCCATTCTGCCGACTGATCCATTTCAAGAAAGACTTGAGCGGCAAG
>DASVYZ010000452.1:0-3208 GCA_036391935.1 Burkholderiaceae bacterium
TTGACTTTGGAGACTATAAAGCCGCTGCCAGTTCCGCGCCTTCGCGAATTGCCCGTTTGGCGTCGAGTTCCGCCGCCAGCTTGGCGCCGCCGATTACGTGAAAACGCGGGCCGTTCGGCTGCTGCCCGTTGGGCTCGGCCGGCGGCATCAACTCGGTCAGGGAATCCTGTCCGGCGCAGATAATGACATTGTCGACTTCGAGCAAACGCGGTACGCCGCCCACGCTGATATGCAAGCCCGAGTCGTCGATCTTGTGGTACTCGGCGCCGGCAATCATTTCCACGCCCTTCTTTTGCAGCGCGGCGCGATGCACCCAGCCTGAAGTCTTGCCCAGCGTCGCGCCGAGCTTGCTCGCCTTGCGCTGCAGCAGGTAGATCTGCCGCACCGGCGTCTCGGCATGCGGCTCAACCAAGCCGCCGTTGCCTGCGGCTTGCAGATCGACACCCCATTCGCCCAGCCAGTTGTTCAAAGGCAAGGGGAGCGGCACGGCCGGGTCGTGCAGCAGGAATTCGCCGATGTCGAAACCGATGCCGCCCGCGCCGACGATGGCCACGCGCTTGCCCACGGGGGCATTGTTCTTCAGCACGTCGAGATAAGACAGAACCTTGGGATGCCTGACGCCTTCGATTTTCGGTGTGCGCGGGACGATGCCGGTGGCGACGATGATCTCCTCGAAATCTTCGCGCAGCAGTTCTTCGCGCGTCACGCGCCGGTTCAATTGGCGCTTCACGCCGGCCAGTTCGAGCCGTCGGCTGAAGTAGCGCAAGGTCTCGGCAAACTCCTCCTTGCCAGGTATGCGCATGGCGTAATTGAATTGCCCGCCAATGCGGTCGCCCGCTTCGAACAAGGTCACGTCGTGCCCGCGCTCGGCCGCGACGGAAGCGGCCGACAAGCCGGCCGGCCCGGCGCCGACCACGGCCACGCGCTTGGCACGCGCCGTCTTGACGAATACCAGCTCGGTTTCATGCGCCGCGCGCGGATTGACCAGGCAACTGGCGCGCTTGTTGGAAAACGTGTGGTCCAGGCAAGCCTGGTTGCAGGCGATGCAGGTATTGATCTCGTCGACGCGCCCCGTTTCGACCTTGCGCACGAAATCGGGATCGGCCAGGAAAGGCCGCGCCATCGACACCAGGTCGGCCTCGCCGGAAGCGAGGATATGCTCGGCTTCATCGGGCATGTTGATGCGGTTCGAGGCCGCCACCGGTATCTTCAGTTCCCGCTTGAGACGGCCCGCGAGGCTGCTGAAAGCCGCTCGCGGCACCGAGGTCACAATGGTCGGCACGCGCGCCTCATGCCAGCCCACGCCGGTATTGATGATCGATGCGCCCGCCGCTTCCAGCGCCTTGGCCACCGTCACGACCTCATCCCAGCTATTGCCGCCTTCGACCAGATCGAGCAGCGAGTGGCGGTACATGATGATGAAGTTCGGCCCCACGGCTTCGCGCACGCGGCGCACGATTTCCACCGGCAGGCGCATGCGGTTTTCGATGTCGCCGCCCCAGCGGTCGGTGCGCTTGTTGGTGCGCTTGCACAGGAACTGGTTGATCAGGTAGCCTTCGCTGCCCATGATTTCAACGCCGTCGTAGCCGGCCTTTTGCGCCAGCTTCGCGCAGCGCGCGTAATGCTTGATCGTCTTTTCGATGCCCGCATCGGACAGCTCGCGCGGCTTGAACATCGAAATCGGCGATTTGATCGGCGAAGCCGACACCACGAAGGGCTGATAACCGTAACGCCCCGCGTGCAGGATCTGCATCACGATCTTGCCGCCCTCCTCATGCACGGCATTGGTCACGCGCCGGTGGTTGGGCACGTCGAAGATCGACGACATCGTGCCGCCGAAGGGCAGCAGCCAGCCCCGGTAATCCGGCGAGATGCCGCCCGTGACGATCAAGCCCACCCCGCCCTTGGCGCGCTCGCGGAAATAGGCCGCCAGCTTGGGATAGTTGTAGAAACGGTCTTCCAGGCCGGTGTGCATCGAACCCATGATGACGCGGTTTTTCAGCGTGGTGAAGCCGAGGTCGAGCGGGGCGAGGAGCTTGGGGTGCTTGTTCATGGGTGATGGAGTCCGATATCGTTTCGGAGCTTATTATCGTTGAGAGGCCTAGAGTGTTGGCTCGAAATCCGTTCTGCCCCCCTCGCCCGCGGACGGAAGGACCGTGGCGCAACCCACCCTACAAAACCTCAGCCGTCGGCGTTGATCTTGTCCACCAATTCCTTCAACACCGCCTCCGCCTTGTCATTCTCCACCTGACAGGTCCCCGCATTCTCATGCCCGCCGCCGCCATAAGCCAGCATCAACTCGCCGATATTGGTCCTGGACGTGCGGTTCAAGATCGACTTGCCGGTAGCGAACACGGTGTTCTGGTTCTTCAGCCCCCACAGCACGTGGATCGAGATATTCGTCTCGGGGAATAGCGCATAGATCATGAAGCGGTTGCCTGCATAGATCGTCTCTTCCTTGCGCAAATCGAGCACGACAAGATTGCCATGCACGGCCGCGCAGCGCTTCAACTGCTCCTTGAACTGCGGCTCATGCTCGAAATAGAGTTCGACGCGCTGCTTCACGTCGGGCAATTGCATGATTTGCCCGATCGTATGGTCGCGACAATAGTCGATCAAATCCATCATCAGGTTGTAATTCGAGATGCGGAATTCGCGGAAGCGGCCCAGGCCGGTGCGCGCGTCCATCAGGAAATTCAACAAATCCCAGTTTTCCGGATGCAGGATTTCATCGCGGCTGAACCGGGCCGAATCGCCCTTGTCGACGGCGGCCATCATATCGTTCCACTCGGCCGGGAAAGCCTTGGCGCCGCCGTAATAGTCGTACACCACGCGCGCCGCCGACGGCGCGTCGGGGTCGATGATGTGGTTGGGCCGCTCGCCGGTATTGCGCTTGGTTTCGGAGAGATGGTGGTCGAAGGCGAGGTGCACGCCGGGCACGTAAGGCAGATTGGTTGTCAGGTCCTGGTCACTGACCTCGACCTTGCCGTCCTGCATATCCTTCGGATGGACAAACTTGATCTCGTCGATCAATTCCAGGTGCCTCAGCAAAACCGCGCAAACCAAACCGTCGAAGTCGCTGCGCGTGATCAAGCGGTATTTCTTTGCCCCGACTGCCATGAATGCCTCCATGAAGTATGCGGTTCGGCCAGCATTGAATGCTTATCATAGTCCAAGTCCGCTTTGGCCGTCCTCGCGGTTGGACCGA
>DASVYZ010000453.1:0-1729 GCA_036391935.1 Burkholderiaceae bacterium
ATGCCGGAACCGGCCGGCACGCTGGCGACGGCCGTGCCGCGCGCGGCGAAGTTGCCGAGGTTGTTGGCCAGCACCTGGTTGTGGAACACGCGCGTGCTATGACCCGGTTGCGACAGGTTGGGCATGTTGAATACCAGGATGCCGCCGGTGTTGCCGGTCGCGGTATTGTCGTAGACGTCGGCATTGATGGTGTTTTCGATTTCGATGCCGGCCACGTTTTTTTCGGCGCGCGACTTGCGCACCACAACGCCCTGGGTCTGGCCGACATAGATGCCGGCGTCGGAGGCGCCTTCGGCCACGCTGCCTTCGATCAACACGTTCTTGCACTTGACCGGATAGATGCCGTAGGCGCCATTGGTCACCTTGGGGCCGTCGGTCCAGCGCACGCGCACGTTGCGGATAGTGATGTTTTCGCCGTCGTTGATCTTCAAGCCGTCGCCCTTGCTGTCCTCGATGGTCAAGCCTTCGAGCACGAAATCGTTGGCATAGACCAGCATGCCTTCCGGGCCGGCCGCCTGGTCGCGGAACGAAAGAATGGTCTTTTCCATGCCGGCGCCGCGCAGCGTGACGCCGTTGACGCGCAAGGTCAGATTGGAATTCAAGTGGTGTTTGCCGGCGGGAATCTCGATCACGCTGCCCGGCTTGGCATCGAGCAATTGCTCTTGCAGTTTTTTCTGGAACGCGGCGTCGTCCGAGGTGGAGGCGCCGCCATCGCCGCCATGGTTCTTGCTGCAGCCCGCCACCATGATGCCCGCCAGCATGAGCGCGATCAGCTTGTTCATCTATGTCTCCGTGTTGTCTTGGCAACCGTTGTATTGCTTGCGCCTGTTGCGCAAGCCCCTCTTGTACCGAGGCCATCGCGTACTTGTACTGTTTCGTACAATTTTGTACTTACGTACTCTACCTGATAGACGAACACTTCTAAACGCCATTTTCAGCCATAATACCGCACATAATCGGCCATCCGGGTTGACTTCAGGAGCGAGTATTTGATGGGTCAACCAGTGCGCGTGGCAGTCTTCATCGACGATCAATGCTGGGCCGGACTGGCCATCCTGGTGCGCGAATCGCTGGCCATCGCCGGGACGCTGCACGCCAGGAGCGCCGATCTGCGAAGCTCGCAATTGTTCGCCGTCGATCTGGTCGCGCCAAGCAAGCGAGCCGTGACCTCCTTCACCGGGCCCGTGCTGTTGCCGGACCATGGCTTGCGCAGCGCACCGCTGCCGCAGGTGGTGGTGGTCACCTCGTTCTTCTTTCCCGATGCCGAGCGCGTCAAATTGAAGCCGGCTGTACGGCGCTGGCTGCTCGATTGCCATGCCCAGGGAGCGATCATGATCGGACTGGCTTCCGGGGTACGCCTGCTGGCCGAGACGGGGCTGCTCGATGGCCATGAAGTGACAGGCAATTTATCGGACCAGCGCGCGTTTTCGCGCCACTATCCGGCAATCCGCTTCTCGCCCGAGATCCCGCTGGTGATCGACGGGCGCCTGATCAGCGCAGCCAGCATCAACCCCTGCCTCGACGCCTGCGCCTACCTTGTGTCGCAGTTTTACGGCGAAGCGGCGGCGCACAAGTTCACGCGCTATACCAATTCCATCGCGCATCCGAGCTATGAGCGCATGGCACTGACCAATGCCGCGCTGAAGCAGCATGCCGACTTGCGCATCAAGCAGACGCAGGAATACATCGAACGCCACTTCAAGCAGGATATTTCCGTGGAAGACGCGGC
>DASVYZ010000454.1:0-2092 GCA_036391935.1 Burkholderiaceae bacterium
GCTTCATACGGCACAATTTTCGCCGCCCAACAGCCTGCAAGTCTTCCTGCAATCGGGAACCTACAACGGCATGCAACTGCCGAACGAGATCGACGTGCAGCCGCTGCACTTCGGTCCCGACCGGCCGGACATCGTCATCCGCTACAACTCCCGGACGGCGAGATTCGATATCGTGTCTTGAGGACGTTCACTCATACCAGGGCGCAATGGCAAGCGGCATGGTTTCCGTGACGACCTGGCCTTTCCCGGGCCAATCGGCGAAACGGTAAGTGACGATGCGATAGTTTCCGCCGGCGCCGGGGAAGCCAGGAAAAGGCGCGCCATCGCCAGCGGGCAATGGTGACGGGCTTGCGCCGTCGGCACGGTAGGCAACGCCGCTCCTCACGCCATTCTTTGGATAGGAAAAGGCCACCCCGGTGCAATGCTTTCCGGCGGCGCCGCCATCGTCGATGCGATGCAGATAATCCAATGCCTGGGCGCAGGCGGTGCGCAAGTCGGCCGCATCATAGATGCCGTCGGCGCGCGGCGCGATCGCGATGCGCGGCGCCAGCGCGACGGAACCCGCGGGGCGATTGAGGCGCAATTCGGCGTTTTCGTCGTAGGCCGATTTGAGCAGCGGGAACACGGCGCGGCCGAGCGCATCGAGCGGCAGTTCGAGATGTGTCGTCTTGCCTTCCAGCGTCAGGCGCGCCCCTTCAAGCGAACCGCCCTTGTCCTGCACTACCACTTGCAGGCGATTTTCCAGGAATTGCTTCGCCTGGCCGTATTTCTCGAAGCGGATCATGGCGCGATACGTGTCGCGGTAGCTGAACCACGCGCCGTCCGCCGGGCCGCTCTGCGCGCAAGCCGGCAGCACCGCCGCCAGCAGCGGCGCGAAGGCGAAGCGTAGCCAGGTACACATTCAGAATCGGTAGGCAATGGCCGTGGAGACCGTGAGGTTGTCGCGCCTGGCCGTCAGCGGGCTGGCCGCGGCATTGCCTTCGAGCCGCGTCGCTATGACTTGCGAGGCCAGCATCCAGGAACTGCTCCACTCCCAGTTCCAGTGCAGCGACAGGTGCGTATCCTTGAATCCGGCGCCAGGCTCGAAACCGTCCTGCACGAAGGCGACGCTGCCGCCCGGCGTCAAGGCGATGCTGTCGTGCGGCACGCCGAAATACGACTGCATATATTCCTTGTTGACCCAATTGAATCCGGCCAGCAGCGACAGCGTATGGTGCGCGGATGGATGGAAGCTTTGCTGCACGTCGATCCGGGCAATCAAGCCGTTGCGGTTCTCGCCCGCGCCATAGAGCACGCTGGCGGCGACGCGCGCGCTGTCGGACAGGTAAACGTTGAGGAAGCCGCCGGCCTCGGGGCGCGTGCCGACCTCATGCACCTGGGCGTAGGCATAGCTGGCGCCGGTGTTCGCGCTCACCGCGGTGTTGACGTATACCGCCTGCACCCACGTGTCGCGCCGCCCCGGCTCGATCGCCAGCAGCGGGCCGTATTCGATGCCCGGCGTGGACGACAGGTGCATGCCGGCGGCAAGCCCGGCGACGAAGATGCCGTTGCTCCATTGCGCCTGCAGGGCCGGCACCGCCTGCGTGCGCCGCTCATCCATGCCTTCATAGCGCGGAGCCGATTCGATGCCGACGCCGAGATACATGTCGCGGCTGCCGTCGGGCATCATGTTGGCCGAGGGCGTCTGCGCGCTTGCCGCGTTGCAGGCGGCAAGCGCAAGCGGGAGCAGGACGTATCGCAGGGATCGTGGCATGGCGGACTAAAAAGAGTAGTATTTTGCCCGCAGCGTATCGACGAGGTCAATCAAGGCGGTGCTATCGGCCACCGCGCCGTGCCAGGCGCACAACGCGTTCGTGCCGTCCTGCACGCCGTAGACCTTGCCCGCGACGGCGATCAGCACCACGTCGGACTGGCCGGGCACAAACTGCTGCGGCTTGCACAGCGCCTGCGGCGCTGCCGCGATATCGCTGGCCACGGCATTGGCCGCCGTTTGCAGCTGGTTCCATTCGGCCGTGGAGAGCGTGCCCTTGCGGGTCTGCCCTTGCGGATTCGGGCCCACCGTGTAATTGCCCTGGTTGTCGATGACGAAGCC
>DASVYZ010000455.1:0-3088 GCA_036391935.1 Burkholderiaceae bacterium
GAACATTCAGGCCGGGGCAAAGGCGCTGGAAGGTCTCCAAGTCATCGACCCAGAGCATGACAGCGATGCCATGCTCATGCTGCAACTGGCGCGCGAGGCGCCAGCAGATGCCGATGTCGCCAAAGTTGTCGACGACTTTGCAGAACAGATGAAGCGTTTGGAGGGAAGGCATCGGGCGCAATCGGAAAATCCACGCCCGAAGTTTACACCACCGGCAATCAGAACCTGTGCCTGAGACCCACCGAGAAGCTGTTGACCGTATCGGCATAAGCCGCCGCCCGGTCATTCATGTACATCGCATACACGTCGGTGCGCTTGGACAGGTCGTAGTCATAGCCGGCCGAGAAGGTCTTGTGGTCGACCCAGCCGCCGGTTTTGGCGTACGAGGCGAGGATGTTTCCGCTGCCCACGTTGAACTTGGTCCCAACCTGGAAGGTGTTCAAGGAGGAAGTGGCGCTCGTCGCCGGGCCGCCGGCAACGGCCAGCGGCGTGTCGCTGTGCTCGTACTGGAAATAAACCTTGGCCGGGGCGAAGTCGTAGGACATGCCCACTTGCGCCACCTTTTGCGTGCTGCCGACCTGGTAGGCGCCGACGAAGGAATTGGTCGGGTCCGCCGTCGTGTTTTCGTAGGCCACGGTGGCGGCGAACGGGCCGTGGAAATACAGCAGGTTGGCGCTGCAGGAATTCGAGATGCCGATCTGGCCCGCGACCGTGTAGAGGACGGTGGCGCTCAAGCCCTGGAAGTTGGGCGTGGCATAGCTGATGGCATTCGAGTAGCCCGAGTCGGCATTGACGACGTTGCCGGCGCCGAAGGCATTGTAGGTGTGCTGGATGATGGGGCTGAAAGCGAAGGAATCGTCGAATGGATTGAACAGCAGCGTCGAGAGATAGAGCGGGCTGATCTGGCGCCCCAGCGTGAGGCGGCCGAAGTCTCCCGAAAGACCGATATTGGCGTCGCGAGAAAAGAAAGTGTCGCCGGGGAAGCGCCCATCCGTGCCATTGTTGGCCTGGAAAAAGCTGCCCAGGCGGAAATCGGCTTTCAACCCGCCGCCCAGGTCTTCCGAACCGGAAATCTGGAAGAACGAGGTCTGAAAGCCGCCGTTTTGCAAGCTGGTGCTGCGCTGCCCCGTCGCGGCCGAAGTTTGGCTGTTGAGGTCGAGGTCGATCACGCCCGATACCGTTACGCTGTTGGCGACGCTGGTTTGGGCCGAGACGCCGCAGGAAAAGGCGGCGGCGCACGCAGCCAGGGCCAGGCTGGCAATTTGCTTGCTCATCATATTTTGTGTCTCCAGACAATGTTGTTGTGTGCCGCCCGTGGCTGAACGGCAAGGGAATGATGCAAGAAGCGCACTGGCAAGGACAGGCACATGCACAGATAACCCCTATATTTGCGCCAATATAGGGAGCCTCTGGCGCCAACGCAAGATGACAAGCCATCGCCTTGGGGACGAGCCGGTGCCGATGTTGCGGGAAAAACACGCACCACTTGGCGATCCGCATCGCCATGGCCACTCCGATGGTCTATGCTGACCTTATGCAAGTTGTTGATAACGCGGGATTTTCATTCTTCCGGCTATGCGATAGTGCAAATATCAGACATCAGCAAATTGATATAGCGAGCATTACCTCCGGTGCTAACCTTGCTTTCACCAAGTTCCAACCCCTCGAAGGCCATGTCCGAACCCACTCACTCGACCATCCGCTTCTATCATCGCGGTGCCGTGCAGGAAGTCAGCGACGCAGCGACCACGCGCACCGTGCTGCAGCACCTGCGTGAAGACTTGCATTGCACCGGCACCAAGGAAGGCTGCGCCGAGGGCGATTGCGGCGCCTGCACCGTGGTGATCGGCGCGTTGCGGGATGGCGAGCTGACGTTGCGCTCGGTCAATTCCTGCATCCAGTTCCTCCCGGCCCTGGACGGCAAGGCGCTCTTCACCGTGGAAGATTTGAAGCAGCCGGACGAAACGCTGCACCCGGTGCAGCAAGCCATGGTGGAATGTCATGGCTCGCAGTGCGGCTTCTGCACGCCGGGCTTCGTCATGTCCCTGTGGGATCTCTATCTGCGCCGCGAAGGCTGCGGCGGCGCGCCGGCACGCCACGAAATCGACGATGCGCTGTCGGGCAATCTGTGCCGCTGCACCGGTTACCGCCCCATCATCGACGCCGCGCACCGCATGGGCGAACTGCCGCCGGTGCGGTTCGACCGCGCCGCCCTGAAGCAGGCGCTGCTCGACATGCAGCGCAATCGACACGATAGCGCCCTCGCCTATTCGGCCAATGGCCGGCAATTCCATGCGCCGCGCACGCTGGAACAACTGGTGGCCCTGCGCAGCGCGCATCCCGCGGCTTGCATGCTGTCCGGTTCGACCGACGTGGGCCTGTGGGTCACCAAGCAGATGCGCCGCCTGGACGACATCATCTATCTCGGCGAGGTGGAAGAATTGAAAGGCGTGCGGGAAACCGAAGGCTGGCTCGAGATCGGCGCCGGCGTGAACTTGAACGACGCCTATGGCGCGGCGGTGCGGCACTACCCGCAGCTGGCCGAACTGTGGCAGCGTTTCGCCTCGCTGCCGGTGCGCAATGCCGGCACCTTGGGCGGCAATATCGCCAACGGCTCGCCCATCGGGGATTCCGCGCCCTGGATGATTGCACTGGGCAGCGAAGTCGTTCTTAACGGCCCGCTGGGCCGGCACAGCCTCCCGCTGGAGAATTTCTATCTGGATTACCAGAAGAAGGATTGGCAACCGGGGGAATTCGTCGAAGCCATGCGCGTGCCGCTGCCGCGTGCCGATGTCGCCTTCCGCACCTACAAGCTGGCCAAGCGCTTCGACCAGGATATTTCCGCCGTGTGCGCCGCCTTCGGCTTCAAGCTGGTCGAGGGCAAGGTGCTCGATGCGCGCATCGCCTTCGGCGGCATGGCGGCGACGTCCAGGCGCGCGGCGAAAACCGAAGCGTATTTGAACGGCAAGACCTGGTGCGAAGATGCGCTGGCCGAGGCCATGCGCCTGCTTGCCGAAGACTACCGCCCCATGACGGACATGCGCGCCACCGATGCTTATCGCATGAAGGCGGCACAGAACCTGTTGCG
>DASVYZ010000456.1:0-2599 GCA_036391935.1 Burkholderiaceae bacterium
ACGCCCCGTTGCGCATGACGGGCTGCAACAGGGGAATGCCGGGAAGCGCGTCGCCGTGCATGCCCAGCGTGTCGCCCGTCATCATGCCCTTGGCATTGCGCGCGCGGAATACCTGCTTCCTGCCCGGCCACGTGGCTTTGCCGCGCGAACGCCTGCGCCGCGGCACGCCGGCGTATTCCACCAGCATGTAGGCGCAATCCAGGAATGGCGCATCGAAAGACGTATTCAAGCGCGACCCGACACCGAAGCCGGCAATCGGTGCGCCGCGCTCGACCAGCGAATGGATGGCGTACTCGTCGAGGTTGCCGCCGACGAAGACGCCGATATCGCGGCAATCCCCATCGTCGAGAATCTTGCGCGCCCTGGAAGACAAGGTTTCCAGATTCCCGCAATCTATTCTCACCGCCTTGACTCGAACCCCTTCCGCTTCCAGCCAACGCGCGGCACGCACGGCCTGCACGGCCCCGCGCTCGGTATCGTAGGTATCGATCAGCAGCGTCGCACTCTCGGGAAATGCCCGCGCAAAGGCGGCAAACGCCTCGATCTCGCGCTCATGCGCCTGCACAAAGGTATGCGTCATGGCGCCCGACACGGGAATGTCGAACAACTCCGCGGCGATCGCGGTCGCGGTGCCGTCGAACCCGGCCAGATAGGCGGCACGCGCCGAAAAAAGCGCCGCCTCGGCGCCGTGTGCGCGATTCAGGCCGAAATCGATCAACGGCTTCCCGCCCGCGGCCATCACGCAACGCGCCGCCTTCGACGCCACCAGCGTCTGATAGTGCAGCAGATTCATGATTCTGCTTCCGGCCAGCTGGGCTTCGCGCAGGGGCGCCGTGATCCGCAATATCGGCTCGTTGGGAAAAAAAACCGTTCCTTCCGGCATGGCATCGAGGTCGCCGGTAAAGCGCAAATCCCGCAGCGATTCGATGAAATCGCCGCCGAACCGCCCGGAAGAAGCCAGCCACGCCAGGTCTTCGGCCTCGCATCGGAGCACGCTCAAATAATCGACGGCCTGTTCCAGCCCTGCGGCAACCAGGAAGTGCCGCCCGGCAGGCAGATCGCGCACGAAAAACTCGAACGTCGCCGTATCGTTCATTCCGCGCCGATAATATGCCTGCAGCATGACGAACTCATAGAGATCGCTCAACAGCACGCGTTCACTGAAATGCCTCATGATCGTATCCGGATTTGCCTTCCAATCTGCAGGTTATGCGCCCGCTGAAGTGAGGCCTTGACGGAAATCAATCCGCGTGCAACGAACCGCGTGCGGCACGCAAGCGAGCCGCTATCCGGGCCGCCAACCGCCGGAGTACAGCCCTGGCAGACTGCGGAAAAACGCAGCGGGCGGGCCGAGGTCGGAACGGAGGAGCGCACCCGCACGAGTAGTATGCCGCCCCCGAGATCGGCTCGCGCAGCAGTTTTGAGACAGCCTGCTAAACTGGCGCCGCCTCAAAGGCCAGCTCGTGCGCCACGGCGTTGGCAAACGCCTTCAACTTCGCGGAGGACAGGCCGCTCTCGATTTCCGCATCCGTCAGGACAAGCCTGGCCGCCAGCGTCCGCTGGCAGAGATGCGCCATATGGTCCAAGGCCTTGTTTCCCCCCGTTCCTCCCATGGTGCAGAATGCCGCGATTCGCTTGAAGCGGTCACGGTTTTCCAGGACATAGCTGCGCACCGGCGAGGAAATGTCGCTGGCCCAGACCGGCGTGGCAATCACGACCATGTCGTAGCCGGCAAGGTCTTTTCCCGATGGGCGAATGGCTGGATGGCGCCGCATCAGCACATCGAACAGCGAACGGGCATATCCGGTTTTCCCTTCGCGGGTGCGCTCTTCGCGTATCTCCTCGACATCGCAAGGAAGGTACTGCCTCAGTTCTTCGGCGGCGCGCCGCGTCGTGCCGGTGCGGGAATAGTAGACAAGCAGAATAGTCGACATAACAATCGCTCCTTTCCGAAACGCCTTGCCAGGCTGTCGAAAAACGGCTGCGCGCCTCGACTCCGGCCCGCGCGTCATGTTCTTCGACAGCCCGATGGGGCCCTTGGCTCAAGGCGCGCTCCTGGGTGCCAGGGCGCGCGCGTTCTTGACGAACTCCGCCGACATTTCCGCCATTTGATGCATGCCGGTCCCGGCCAGTTCGAACATCGAGCGGGCAATCCTGCCCATATCAGGCATTTCGCCGTTTTCACGCGCCGCGCCGTCGAGGAACATCGGCTGGAACGGCGCCATCATGAAAGGCAGGGAAGCGCCACATGCCGAACGCGACTCTTCGATCGCCTGCGAATAGACCTTTGTCAATTCCGTCGAAAAATGCTGAAACTCCTTGCAGCGTTCCAGGAATTCCGACATTTCGACGGAGAACGCCTCTTGCATGTCCTTGGACGACGCGATGTGTTTTCCGGCCTCGCGCGATTTTTCCTGAAGCTCATGCAAGTAACGCTGATTCGTATCGAGAAACCTTGCCGCGATATGGGAAAATGTATCGAACGCCTTGGCCAGTTGCTCCTGCTGCGTAGGCGCGTGGACGTTGCTTGCGCCGCTATTGGCTGCCTTGCCTTTCGTGTTCATGAAAACCTCCTGCCCGACATTGTTGCCCCTTTCCA
>DASVYZ010000457.1:0-2829 GCA_036391935.1 Burkholderiaceae bacterium
ATCCGGGGCGGCTGATGCGTTCGATAAAGCTTGCTTGCGCGGCGTTGAAGCGGCGGTTGACTTCCTCGTGCCCCCAGTCGATGTTGCGTTTCCTGATCTGTATCGGCGCGAAATACAGCCTCGGTTCCGGGCCCGGCAGCGCTGTCTTTTGCAGGAATTGCGTGTTTTGCGCCGAGCCGGCGAAGCAATCATAGACCAGGGAGGCGTTGAAATGATGATGGACCGCTGCACGCAGGGCGCCGTCGCCGGAAAAATCGAGATACAGCGTAGGCGGCGCGGCATCGATTTGCCCGACTTCTTCATAGCGCATCACCTCGTCATAACAACCCAGTCCGGCAACGAAATCGCGGTTCCGGCTTGAGGTCAGGGCGATCAGCCTGACGTCGCTCTTGCCGTGCAGGCAGTGGGCCGTGCCATAGGCCGTTTTGCTCGACGCGCTCGCCACGACAACTTGCTTCGCGCCGAAAAAACCATTGTCCGCCAGGAAGTCGGCGCACATGAAGGATGTGATGAACAAGGGCCGCACCAGCGCCTGATAATTTTCTCCGCCTGCGCGGTAAGCCTCGTCGTGACTGCAGCGCGTGTATTGATTGTAAGCCGAGACCAGGGTGCGGCGATGCGCCGAACCGTCATAGAAACCGCGCTCGGTTACGCGCTCGGCTTGCATGCGGATATGGCTGGCAAGCGGGAAGTAGCCGTAAAACAGCTCGCCGCGTTCTATGCCGTCAGCCTTCGATTCAGCGACGCGGGCGAAGCCCCAGACCGGCATATGGCCCCAATCGTCGTCGCCGGTGGGGAAGAAGTCCCAGTATTGCATGGCGTCGCCGAAGGCGGCATAGGTGATGTTGTTGGTGGTGATCGCGGCGCGCTCTATTTTCAGGATTACCTCGTCCTCGTCCAGCAGCGGGGCAATGGCGACCTGGTCGATGCGGGTCTTGTTCAACGCCGCCTTGTCGGTCAACAGGCGGATAATGCTCAGGCTTTGCGTCATGGCGCCTCTCCATGGAATGTATTTGCTCCGCTACACTATAAGCCATCGCCATCCGCTCCGGGTTCGGATAATGAAAACCGAGGAAAAACGTGTCAAACCCCTGAAGCGCCCCGTGCAGGAGCGCGCCAAGTTTACGGTTGAGGCGATTTACGGTGCATTTGTTCGGATTTGGCGCCGCGATGGCTGGGCCGGTATTTCCACGCGCGCGGTGGCGCTCGAAGCCGGCGTCTCGACCGGCACGCTCTACGAATATTTCCCCAACCGCGAAGCCTTGCTCTCGGGCTATGTGCGTCATTGCATCGAGGCCACGCTGGCGGCGCTCGACGGTCTTCGGCCGTCTCCCTGGCGCGAGACGGTGCGGCAAATGATTTTGCTGACTTGCGGCGTGGCGGCGGACTTGCCTTATTTCGATGCCGCGATGTTCAAGCTCGAGCAAGGCATCGCCGAACCCAAGCATCATCGACGCGCCTATCAGGAATTATCCGGCCGCTGGCGCAAGGCACTGGCCGCCTGCGCCGACTTGCCCCGGCATATCGGCGAGGAGGAGGCCGATGCGCTCTTCATTGCGCTGTGGGGCGGCAGGCGCTACCTGCTCATGCTCGACTCGCCCGATATCGATGCCTGGGCCGGCCGCATGGCGGAGATTGCCTGCGCGGCGCTGGAGCGCTAGTCGTGCCCTGCGCGCATCCTGCAGACCCGGCCGAATCGGGCTACCATCGTGCGACCTGGACAGGATGAGGGGGCAGACAATGGATCAGCATGTGCGGCCGGTCGGTCCGCTCGGTTTTATTGGACTTGGTTTCATGGGCGAGCCCATGGCCTTGAACCTGAGGAAGGCCGGCACGCCGCTGGTCGCATGGAACCGCTCGCCGGCCAAGCTGGCCATGCTGGAACGGGCCGGCGCACGCATCGCGCCCGACATCGACGCACTATTTGCCGAAGCCGAAATCGTCATCATGATGCTGGCCGACGATGCCGCGATCGATGCCACGCTCGGGCGCGGCGCGCCGGCGTTCGGTGCGCGCGTCAAGAACCACGTCGTGGTGCATATGGGAACCACGACTACAGCGTATTCGTGCGCCCTGGAAGCCGACATTCGCGCTGCCGGCGGGCACTATGTGGAAGCGCCGGTATCGGGCTCGCGCAAGCCCGCCGAAGCGGGGCAACTGGTCGCCATGCTGGCCGGCGAGCCCGATGCCGTCGCGCGCGTGCAACCCCTGTTGGCGCCGATGTGCAAGCAGACCGTGGCGTGCGGCGCCGTGCCGGCCGGCCTGTCGATGAAACTGGCCGTCATCCTCTACCTGCTCACCACCATGGCCGGCTTGGCCGAATCGTTTCACTTCGCGCAGCGGCACGGGCTCGATCTGGCGC
Organism: Burkholderiaceae bacterium; assembly: GCA_036391935.1. Lineage (GTDB taxonomy): Bacteria > Pseudomonadota > Gammaproteobacteria > Burkholderiales > Burkholderiaceae_D > PKWO01. The sequence goes on from DASVYZ010000457.1 coordinate 2,363, forward strand.
AATTCGCCGGCATCATCAATGCCGGCCAGATGGCCAGCGATCTCTCCCGCGTGAAGTTGCCCAAGCTGGTCGAGCGCGATTTCTCGGTGCATGCCGCGATCGCCGACGTCTTCAAGAACAGCGCGCTCGTATCAGGGGCGGCGCGCGAGGCGGGCATGGCTTCGCCGCTGCTCGACGTGTGCCAAGACTTGTATGCGGAGACGCTGGCCTTGGGGCACGAGGCCGAAGACATGGCTGCCGTGGTCAAGGCGCTGGAAGCACGCACCAGGAGCCTGTCCGGATAAAGGCAGTTCAGGAACCGTACGGCAGACGTGGTCATCCTGGCAATTGTGCGAGCAGCGTAAATAGGATTCCCGCGCCATATCGTGTAGGAATTCATGAAGGAGAAAAACAGGCGCGCGCGCGTGGAATAAAAAGGGTTGATTTAACGAAAAAGTGCGGAACATTTGATTCGCGTAAATGTCCAC
>DASVYZ010000458.1:0-1546 GCA_036391935.1 Burkholderiaceae bacterium
TAGCGGTGCTACGGCAAGGAGCTGCAACAACGCAAGCGACCGGTTTCGGACGGTGCGGCGATCCGCCTGCCCGAAGGGTTAGCGGGGGCCGCCCAGGCAAAAGGGCGCATTGCGGCGTTGCGGCGCTTGCTCAGGGGGCCAACCTGTGCGGCGCGCCGCGCCTTGCACTGCATCCCTTTTCGCTCGAACGTGCATGCCAAACAGATCATAAACAGGCTCTTAGCGGCTGGCGCGCAATTGGGCAAACAGGGGCGCAGTGTCGGGCCGCACGCCGCGCCAGAGCTGAAAGGCTTCGGCGGCTTGCTCGATCAGCATGCCCAGGCCGTCGCGTGTTTGCGCGCCCTGAGCAGCGGCAAATTGCAGGAACACTGTCGGCGCATCGCCATACATCATGTCGTAGGCCAGCGTGGAAGCGCCGAACAAGCCTTCAGCCAGCGGCGGCATTTCGCCGCCCAGGCTGGCCGACGTGGCATTGACGATCACGTCGAACGCGCCGTCGAGCGCGGCAAAGGTGGGGGCGCGCACGACGCCATATGCACCGAACCGGGCAGCCAACTCTTCCGCCTTGCCGGCGCTACGGTTGGCAATCACGAGTTCGGCAGGCGACTGCTGCAGCAAGGGCAACACGACGCCACGCGCCGCGCCGCCGGCCCCGAGCAGCAATATGCGCCGTCCGGCCAAGGCATAGCCGGCATTGCGCACGATATCGCAGACAAGGCCGGCGCCATCGGTATTGTCGCCGTGAAGCTTGCCATCGACCATCTTGAGCGTGTTGACCGCGCCGGCAGCCGCAGCGCGCTCGGAGAGCGTCGCAGCCAAGGCATGGGCCTCAAGCTTGAACGGTACCGTCACGTTCAAGCCCTTGCCGCCCCCGCTGAAGAATTGCTCGACGGCCGCCGCAAAGCCGTCGATGGGCGCCAGCATGCGCTCATAGACCAGCTTCTGCCCGGTCTGCGCCGCAAACGCGGCATGAATGATGGGAGACTTGCTGTGTGCAATCGGGTTGCCGACCACGGCATAGCGGTCCGGCGCGCTCACCCTGCCCCCCCGCCCAGCACGGTTTGCAAACCTTCTTCGCGCGTAAACTTGAAGGTGACGGTCACTTCCCACACGTCGCCGTTGGCGGAGAGCATCTTGCGCGGGAATTCCGTGAACGGCGCGGAATGCTCCACGATGCGCAGCGCGGCGCGGTCGAGCGAACGGTCGCCCGAACTGCGCTCGACGGTGGGGCCGCCATCCTTGAGATACAGGGTGCCGTCCTGGTAGATAGGAATGTGCAGGATCAGTTCGCCATAGAGCTTCCTGCCATCCTTGGACGGGAAATGCAGCGTGCCGACCTTTTCTATCTTGGATTTGACTTGCGAGTAGTACAGCGCGTATTCGGTGCGCCGGGTCGAGGGTGTGATCTGGGTCTTGCGCGGGCGCTTGTTGTAGTCGTCGACTTCCTTGTCGATCTCGGCGGCGCGTCGCGCGAATTCCTTGTCGCTGTCGAAATTGTCGTTGCCGTCGGTCGGTTGCGGCGTATTCTTTTCCGGCGTCGGCGCCA
>DASVYZ010000459.1:0-2552 GCA_036391935.1 Burkholderiaceae bacterium
CTTTTCAACCGCGGCATGACGCCCACCGCCTGGTGGGCGTTGTAATTTCTGCGGACCGTACTCGAACCGGGGATTCACGCTAGTGCCGAAGGGCGCGTAGATAAAGCCCATTGCGCCCCTCGGCACTACGAACGGATCAAAGACACCGTTTGCTGACTTCAGCAAAGGCATCTTCCGCCGGCAAACCGTTCATCATCAAGGCGGTGATTTCCGCGGCGTGCTTGCCGATTTCGGCCGGCAGCGTGGCGCGATGCTGTTTGAAATAGGCATACTTCTCCGCTTCAACCTGGGCCAGCTTCTGGGCTGCGCTCGTGCGGGGGCCGCCGCCGCTGCCGCCCGCGCTGCTCCTGCCGCCCGCGCTCGCCGCTTTTTGGCCTGCGCCGTTCGTGGCGGCTTCGATTTGTTCCAGCGTATAGATCAGCGATGTTGCCTTGTTTGCGAAGGCGTCGGTTGAATACGTCAGCAGGTGGTTGCCGTCGAACGTCATCTTCTTTTCGGCGGCGTTGATCACCTGGTACTGAGGGTGCGGCCCGCCGCCGGTGAGGGCGAATTGGACGCGGTCGCCGTAGCGGAGCATTTGTTCGAGGACGCGATTGAGGTATGCCGCCGGCAGGGTTTCGATCTTGCCATTCCAGCGCTTGGGTTTTGCTGTGTTCAAAATAGTGGTGTTCCAGGAAAATATTGATGTTATGCCTACTGATGAACCGTCAGTATACTCCTGGCTACCCTGATTGCCTTCTTCCACCCGTTGGCGAGGGGGCTGAACGCTTACCCAAACTTCCGCAACGCATCCAACCCAAGCCCGGCCCCGATGCTGCCGAACAAATCCCCCTCCACGCGCCGCGCCGCCGGCATCATCGCGCCGATCTGTTCGCGCAGGGCCGGCACGCCGCTGGAACCGCCCGTGAAAAACACCGTGTCCACGGCGTCCGCCGCCAAACCGGCATCGCGCAATACGCCTGACACGGTCGTGGCGATGGCGCCGATCTGTCTGGCAATGGCGTCGTCGAAGGATTCGCGCGGGATGGGAATGGTAACCGGCGACTGCAGACGGTCGAGGTTCAGGTTGTGATGTGTCGCGTCGGACAGGGCGATCTTGGCGTCTTCCACCTGCATGGCCAGCCAGTGGCCGGTGCGGTCTTCGATCAGGTTCAGCAGGCGGCCGAACTTGTCGCGCTCGTTGGCGTCGCGATAGAGGTCTTTCACATCGCTCCAGACCTTTTTGGTATAAGCCAGGTTGATGGTGTGCCAGGTCGCCAGGTTGAAGTAATAGCTGGAAGGGACTTCGCTCCGGTTCTTGAGCCGGCTGCCCATGCCCAGCGCGGGCATGACGCAGGCCAGGCTAAGGTATTTGTCGAAGTCGGTGCCGCCGATGTGGATGCCGCCGTTGGCCAGGATATCGTCGCGCCGCTCGGGTTTGCGGGCGCGCTCGGGTGAGAGGCGGATCAGCGAAAAGTCGGACGTTCCGCCGCCGATGTCGGCGATCAGCACCAACTCTTCGCGCACTATCCGCGATTCGTAGTCGAAGGCGGCGGCGATGGGTTCGTATTGAAAGACGATATCCTGGAAGCCGGCCGCCCGCGCCACCTCGGCCAGCGTCGATTCGGCGAGCTTGTCGGCGGCGGCATTGTCGTCGATGAAAAACACTGGGCGTCCGATGACGGCGGAAGAGAATCTCTGGCCGGCTGAGGCTTCGGCGCGCCGTTTCAGTTCGCCGATGAACTGCGCCAGCAGCTCGCGATAGGGCAGGGCGCGGCCGTTGACGTCGGTTTGGCCGTCGATCAGGCTGGTGCCCAGCAGGCTTTTCAACGAGCGCATCAGGCGGCCGTCATGGCCGGCCAGATAGTTTTCCAGCGCGGCGCGCCCGAAGTAGGCAGCCCCTTCCTCGGCGTTGAAGAACACGGCCGAGGGCAGGGTCGTCTTGCCGTCTTCCAGGGCCAGCAAGGCCGGATGGCCGGGCCGGCAAAAACCGACCGTCGAATTCGAGGTGCCGAAATCCAATCCGCAAGCATGCGCCATGACATTCAACCAGAGTCCAAAGGGAAGGGGCGCAGATCATAGACCATTGTGGGCCGCTTGTCAGCGGCTTTGCCGTCAAGGGCGTGATGGCATGGTGTTTATGTCAATATCCTGCAGGGCGGTAAGGCGGATCGCTATCCGCCGGCTGGGGCGTATCGAGACGGGGCGGTTGCGGTGGCTACAATGCCGGATCGCTGTATTCGGCGGAAGCAAACTCCGTTCGCGAAATCACTTCCAATCCGGCGCGCTCCCTGATCGCCGGCCCCAGGGTTTCAACGTGCTTATCTCCCATCACGATCATTTCATGATCGCCCCAGTCTTCGGTGTTCGTGATGGCGGTGAGTATCGCCAGATCGCGCATGGCCATCGACTCTACGAGTCCTTTCGGCAGGCCGGCCGTTTTTGCCGCGCTCATCCGTTCGGCGAATGCGCTGATCTTCGGCCCTTCGGGATTGTCCAAGGGGGCCACTTTTTCGGCGATTTCGTCGTGATATTCTTTCTTGAATTGCTTGTTCAATTCCGTAATCAGAGTT
>DASVYZ010000460.1:0-2293 GCA_036391935.1 Burkholderiaceae bacterium
GGCCTTTGGCGCATTCACCCGATCCGCCACGATGAAGTGGCCATAGCGTTCCTTCTCGCCCACGCGGTAAGCCGCCGCCGCATCCTTGGCCTTGTCGAGCAAAATCACGAAGGCGGAAGAGCGCAGCACGCCTTCCACCGCACCCTGCCAGCGCGCATCGGTCACTTCGACGATATCGGGCAGCATGACGTGGGCGATGCCGGCGTCGTCCAGGGCGCGGCGCATGGCGCGCACGTTTTCCGGGTCCGGCAGCGTGGTCTTGCCTTGCAGCGCATCGATGGCTTGCTTGTCGGCGGCCAGGCGCGTGGAAATCTTGTCGCGCTCCTGGCGCAAGGCCAGCAACTCGGTTTCGCTCTTTTCCAGCGCGGCCGTCACTTCGCCGATGTCGGCGCCCGATTCGTCGGCCAGCTTTTGCAGGCGCTGCTTTTGCTCGAGCAGGCTTTCCTTGGGCTTCAGCTTGCTGTTGATCTCTTGCAGCTTGGCTTCGAGCGTAGTCTTTTCCGCCTCGAGCGAGGCTTCATTCTGCTGCGCCGCCGTCAGCGTGGCGGCGCGCTGCGCCAAATCCGCCCGCTTGTCCGACAATTGCGCATCCTGCGCCTTGAGCGAGGCACGCGCATCGCGCAGGTTTTGCCCCAGCCGCGCCGCGCGTTCGCGCGCTTCATGGTATTCCAGCGTCGGCAGGATCTCTTCCTGCAAATCCTGCTTTTCCTTGTTCAAGCCTTCCCAGCGGTGGTAATTCGCCACGCGCAGGCGCAAGCCTTCCAGATTGGTTTTCGAAGCTTCCAGTTCCGCCTCGAAGCGCTGCAATTCGGACTCGGTATCGCGTTGGTGGCGTTTGGCTTCGTCATAGGCATCCAGCACTTCCTTGTCGCCGAACACTTGGAAGACGAGGTCGAGCAACTGGCGCGGCGCGTATTCGCACAGCTTGTCGGTCTCGCCCTGCTCCAGCGCCAGCACCTTGGCCATCGCGGGCGAGAGGCCGGCATTGGCCAGGCGCTTGCGGTAGGCTTCCACGCCCAGCCAATCGCCGGCGTCGGCGATGCCTTCGATCTCGACGGTGCCGCCGCGCATCAGGTATTGGCGCTTCCAGTCGCCGCCGTTCTTCTGGATCTGGCAAAACAGCGTGACTTCATCGTCGCTGAAAAAGCCCGAAGCGCGGAAAGGGCGGTTGGAAAGCTGCTGCCCCATCGGCTTGTTGTCCACCACGGCGCGAATCCAGGCCGTCTGCTGGCCCGAATGGCGCGCATAGTGCTTGTAGGTGCGGCCCATCGAGCAATCCAGGCCGAACAGCGTGCGCAAGGCATCGAGCAAGGTCGTCTTGCCCGAACCGTTTTGCCCGGCGATGGTGATGATCTTGGCATCGAGCGGGATATTCTTGATGCGCTGCCAATAGTCCCAATGGACCAGTTCCAGGGATTTGATGTGAAACATGGGCTTATTCCAAATTCGTTCCGGTGTCTTCGGCGGCTTCCGCAGCCGCTTCCGTGGCAACTTCATCCGCCACAGGCTCTTCAGCAACGTCATCCCCGGTCTTCGACAGCACCTTGACCGGGAAAGGCTTGCCGAACACATCGGCCAGCGCGCCGTTGATAATGCGTTCCTTCAGCACGTCGGTATCCATCATCAAGTCCAGCAGCGGGCCTTCGGCAATCGTGTCGGCCTTGCGCTCGATGAAACCGAGCTTGGCGAGCTGGCCCAGGTTCATGTCCATGCGCGTCTTCTTGCCCAGCTTGTCGCCGAAGTCCGCCAGCAGGGCGCGGTAGGAAATGCCGAGCGACACCTCTTCCGCGCGCGGCAGCGGCTTTTCCTTGCCGAACATATCGTTCTGGTCGTCCTGCGCCAATTGATGCGCTTCCTGGCGCTCGCGCTTGGGCAGGATGATCAGGGCCCACAGCACCACCAGCAAGGCCACGCCGTCGCGCGCCAGGCCGAAATTATTGTTTTGCCAGACTTCGCGCGAGCCGAAAATCTTCGGCTCCACATCGCGCAGCAAGGCCAGCGTCACGTGGTCGGCATACACGTTATCGACGAACTTCATGCCCACGGCGCGCAGCCGCGCATCGATGTCGCTGCGGAACTGCTCGTCCGACAGGGCGCGCCGCACCAGCTTGTCTTCGCGGCGCAGCGTCTGGTGCGTCATGAGGCGCGCGATCAGGATTTGGGTATCGTCGTTCATGTTTCAACCTGCTTTTGGGCGGTGTGTGCACCATTCGGTGCCAAGGTGGCGCGCGTGATGGCCGCCACGTGCGGGTCGTCCAGCCTGGTCATTTCGTCGTGCGTCTCGAAATCGATC
>DASVYZ010000461.1:0-4056 GCA_036391935.1 Burkholderiaceae bacterium
CATTGTCGGCGTCTGCCTGGGCGGACGATCAGCCGCAGGCGCAACAGCAGGCTGCGGCCGAAGAGGGTGCACAAGAGCCGCAACAGGGCCGGCAGGCGTTGCCGCAAAGCGCCGCGCCGGCCATGTTCAGCCCGCAAATGCCCGTCCTGATGAGCACGCCCCCCGTCAGCCGCAAGCGCCGCGACGAAAAGAATTGCGTGCAAACCGGCGCGGCCGACCATATGAGCGGCAGCCCGGATCGCGTGATGTATTTCGACGACAACGTCGAATTAACCCAATGCAATACCGCCGTGACGGCCGACCGCGGCGTTTACCGCGTCGTCGAAGACCAGATCGAGGCTTACGCAAACGTGCGCCTGACGCGCTTCGGCGACCTGTATACCGGCGACGAGATGAAGCTGCGCATGGATACCCAGGTCGGCTACATCCTGAACCCGACCTATCATCTGTCCTCCAACAATGCGCAAGGCGAGGGCGCGCGCATCGATTTCGTCGGCGAAGACAAGGCCAAGGTCATCAACGGCACTTACAGCACCTGCGATGCGCCCGATCCGGACTGGTATCTCAAGTCTTCCACCATGGATCTCGACCATGCGCGCGACGCCGGCATGGCCGAAGACGCGGTGGTGTACTTCAAGGACTGGCCCATCTTGTGGGCGCCGGAAATGCCTTTCCCGCTCTCGGATGCGCGCAAGTCCGGCTTCCTGGCGCCGACGGTCGGCGGCTCGAACCGCGGCGGCGTCGTGGTCGAAACGCCTTATTACGTGAATATCGCGCCCAACCGCGATCTGACGCTGTACCCGACCCTGATTACCGAGCGTGGCGAGCAGCTCGGCGCCGACATCCGCTATCTGGAACCGAGCTTTGCCGGCGAAACCAAGCTCGAATACCTTGAGCATGACAAGGTTACCGACACCAACCGTTGGGCCATCAGCTCGATCCAGACCGCGACGCTGGCGCCGAACCTGACCCTGAACTGGAACCTCAACGCTGCCTCGGACGATAATTACCCGAACGATTTCACGCGCTCCATCACGGCCGCTTCGCAGCGCCTGCTGGGCCGCGACGTCGCGCTGACCTATACCCAGCCGGATTGGCAAGTCAGCTTGCGAACCACGGGTTACCAGGTCCTGCAAGACCCGCTGGCGCCCGTGGTCCAGCCTTATGATCGCCTGCCGCAATTGCTGTTCCATGCAGGCCAGCAAGACGTGCACGGCCTGGACTGGTCGTTCGATAGCGAAGCGGTGCGATTTTATGAGCCGGGCGTGGTGGAAGGCGATCGCTATACCCTGACGCCGAAACTTTCCTATCCCATCATCGGCACCTCGTACTTTTTTACGCCCAAGGTCTCCTTCTCGTTCACCAAATACAATCTGCAAGAGCAGGCCCCCGGCACGCCGTCCGTTATCACGCGGGCCGTGCCGACGGTGTCGCTCGATACCGGCCTGATCTTCGACCGCGACACCAATTGGTTCGGCCGCGATTTCACCCAGACGCTGGAGCCGCGCCTGTTCTACGTGCGCACGCCTTACCGTGACCAGAGCCTGATCCCCGATTTCGATACGGCCGCGGCCGATATCAGCTACGCGCAACTGTTCGCCGAGAACCGCTTTGTCGGCGGCGACCGCATTGGCGACGCCAACCAGGTGACGGCGGCCGTGACTTCGCGTTTCCTCGAACCGAACGGCGAAGAGCGCGCCCGTTTCGCCATCGGCCAACGCTTCTCTTTCATCAACGAGCGCGTGACGCTGCCGCCGGTCGATGGCGCCCCGAACATCAACGTCAATTCGAACTCGGACCTGCTGTTTTCCGCAGCAGGCAAGTTCAGCGCTCAATTGAGCGCAGCGCTCGACGTAGACTATAGCGAAAGTAACCACGGCCTGAACCAGACCAACTTCATTTTGCGCTGGCAGCCGGCTTCAAAGAAATTACTGAATTTGCAATATATTCGCGATTTGCCGAACCAGATCCAGCAATTCGACACCTCCGGACAGTGGCCCATCCTTGACCGCTGGTATGCTGTAGGCCGCGTCGATTATTCGATTCCCGACCACAAGATCGTGCAGGGCTTGGTCGGGTTCGAATACAAGGCCGATTGCTGGGTGTTCCGTTTCGGCGGCCAGCATATCCAGACCGCCACCAACATTTCCTCGACTTCGACGTTCTTCCAGCTTGAATTGAATGGATTTGCGCAGTTGGGGTCGAATGCGCTGGAAGCGATGCGCCTGAACGTGCCGGGCTACCAGCCGGTCAACCAGGCGGCGCGGCCGGCTGCACCTGTTACACCGTATTGATATTGATGTTATTGAATTGGACGAGCAAATGGGCAAGACGATGAATTTGAGACTCTCTCTGGTACTGGCGGCGCTGTGCGGCGCGCTTGGCCCGACCCAGGGAGCCCTGGCACAAACCGCGACACCGTCTGCCGCCGTTGCGCCGACGGTGTCAGCGCCCGCTGCCCCCGCTGCCGACGCGGCTCCAGCCAAGAAGCCGCGCGTCAAGACCGAACTGGCCGATTCCATCGTGGTGGTGGTCAACGACGACGTCATCACCAAGAACGACCTCGATCAGCGCATGGCCTTCGTCGAAAAGAACATGCGGGCGCAAAACGTGCCCTTGCCGCCGCCGGAAGAATTCCGCAAGCAGGTGATCGAGCGCATGATCATCGAACGCTGCCAGTTGCAGACCGCCAAGGAAGACGGCTTGCGTGTCGACGACCTGACCCTGGACCGCGCCTTGGCTCGCATCGCCGAAAACAACAAGATGAGCCTGCAGCAATTCCGTGACCAGATCGAACACGAAGGCACGCCCTATGGCCGCTTCCGCGAAACCATCCGCGACGAAATCCTGATGCAGCGCGTGCGCGAGCGCGAAGTGGAAAGCCGTATCAATCCCAGCGAATCGGAAGTCGACAACTATATCGCCGCGCAAAACGGCACCGGCGCCGCCGCTTCCTATGAACTCGACCTGGCCCACATCCTGGTCGGTATCCCGGAAAACGCTTCGGCCGAACAGATCGCCGCGCGCCGCAACAAGGCAGAAGACTTGTTGCGCCAATTGAAGGCCGGTGCCGACTTCACCAAGATCGCCGCCACCTATTCCGACGCCAGCGACGCGCTGCAAGGCGGCGACCTCGGCTGGCGCAACCAGGACCGCCTGCCGCAATTGTTCCTCGATGCCGTCGGCCAATTGAAGGAAGGCGAAGTCTCGTCCGTGGTCAAGAGCGCCAACGGCTTTCACATCGTCAAGCTGGTCGGCAAGCGCACCGCCAGCCCTTTGCGCGGCGGCGGCGGCCCAGCGGCGCCAGCCCAGGGCGTGGTGCAGACGCATGCGCGCCATATCCTGATCAAGGTCAACCAGGTCGTGACCGACGTCGAAGCCAAGCGCAAGCTGAACGACTTGCGCGAGCGCTTGATGAACAAGTCTGCCACGTTTGAAGAACTGGCCAAGCTGTATTCGAACGACGCCTCGGCCGCCAAGGGCGGCGACATCGGCTGGGTCTACCCGGGCGATACCGCACCGGAATTCGAGAAGGCCATGGACGCGTTGCAAGTCGGCGAAGTCAGCGAGCCGGTGCAGACGCAATACGGCTTCCATTTGATCCAGGTTGTCGAGCGCAAGACCGACGACGTATCGAAGGAGCGCCAGCGCCTGCTGGCGCGCGCCGCCATCCGCGAGCGCAAGATGGAAGAGGCCACGCAAGACTGGATGCGCAGCCTGCGCGACCGCGCCTACGTCGAATTCCGGGATGACAACAAGTAATGAAGTGAAACGGCCCTCGCTACGCCGGCCACGGCTTGCCATCACCACAGGCGAGCCGGCCGGCATCGGCCCTGAGATATCGATCCGGGCCGCCTGGCAGTTGCGTGACGAAGCCGATTGCATCCTGATCGGCGACGCTGCCTTCCTTTCCCTGACGGCCAACACGATAGATCCGGCGATCAAGCTCGTCGCGACTACGCTTGCCGCGATACGCAACGGTGGCTTGCCGGACTTCGGCCGCGAACGAATCGCCGTCATCGATTGCCCGCTCAACGAAGTCGTCGTGCCGGGCAA
>DASVYZ010000462.1:0-2186 GCA_036391935.1 Burkholderiaceae bacterium
GAGATCGAGTTCACCCTGGATCAGGGCATCGAGCGCCGCGCCGCGCATCAAGGGGCGGATCGCCAGCATCACTTCGGGCGCGAGTTCACTCACACGCTGCAATAGCGGCGCGGCGAACACGGCGCAGGAATAATCGGAACCGCCGATGCGCAGCATGCCCGCAACCGGCGCGCCCTTTTCCGCGCTCGGCGGATTGACCGCCTGCTGCGCATCCTCCACCAGCTTGCGCAATACCGGCTCCAGCTCCACCGCACGTGCGGTCGGCTCGAAGCCGTTTGGACGGCGCATGAACAATTCGTCGCCGAATACTTCGCGCAGCCGGTTGAGCGCATGCGAAATGGTCGATTGCGTCAGGCTTAAGCGCTCCGCCACCTGGGTCGCCTTGCGGTAGCGCATCAGTTCCAGGAACACCAGCAGCAGATTGAAATCGAGCCTCCTGATATCGATTTTGTTCATATTTATCTTCATTCTTCTTCAATTGTGTTCATTATCGGCCCAACCTATAGTGCGTGCAAGACCACATCATTGGAGCGTGAAATGAATACCTACACCGAACTCTTAAACGGCAAACTGGAACTGACTTTCGCCGAACTGGGCGAAGGCAAGCCCGTGCTGATGCTGCACGGCGGCGGAGGGCCTGCCTCGATCGCCGGCTTCGCCGAGGCAATGAGCCGTGATTACCGCGTATTGGCACCGACGCACCCGGGTTTCAACGGCACGCCGAGGGTGGACACGCTCGATAGCGTGGAAAAGCTGGCGCAAACCTACCTCGATTGGATCAGCGCGCGCGATTTACGCGGTGTCTTGCTGATCGGCTTTTCGATGGGAGGCTGGATTGCCTCGAGCATGGCCGCCGGCGACTCCGGCCGGCTGCGCGGCGCGGTACTGGTGAACGCTGTCGGGATAGAGGTCGAGGGAGAACCGATTGCCGATGTGTTCGGCCTGGCGCCGCAAGAGATACGCGCATTGTCCTTCCACGCCCCCGAAAAATTCCGCTTCGAGCCGACGCCGCAGCAAGCCGCCATGACTGCCGCCAACTTCCGCACACTCGCGGCCTATGGCAAGGATATGCGCGACCCGCGGTTGAAAGCACGGCTGGCCGGGATTGCCAAACCGGCGCTCGTCGCCTGGGGCGAAAGCGACCGTATCGCCACGCCCGCTTACGGCCGCGCTTACGCGGCGGCGCTCGGCAACGCGCGTTTCGCGCCCATCGACGAAAGCGGTCACATGCCGCAAATCGAGCAGCCGGAGAAACTCATGGCGCTGATCCGTGAATTCGATCATTCGATCGATTAGCAAAAATGCAATTCTGGACACTTGTCCAAATAAGGAGTAAGGTCATCTTGTGACACCACAATAAGGCGTACAAGCGTCCAACCAGGAGACCTGCAATGAACACAGCCACAGTCGCGGAACAAGCTTCCGCAGCCGTCAATCCGGAACTTGATCGCGAACTGGACAAGCTCGCAGCCAACCGCGAGAAATGGGTCAAGACGCCCGTCGCCGAACGCATCGCCATCCTGAACGAAATCAAGGATTGCCTGTTGCCCGTGGCGGAAGCCTGGGCCGTGACGGCGGCACGCAGGAAAGGCATTGCCGATGGTTCGCCGCTGGTCGGCGAAGAGTGGCTCTCCGGCCCGTATGCCGTGCTCGGCTACTGCAACCAGATGATGCAGACGCTTTCGCAAGTCGAAGGCAAGAAGCATCTGGACAGCGTGCCCGTGCGCGAGCTGCCCAATGGCCAGGTGGCGGCGCGTACCTTGCCGCATACTTTCTGGGACATGCTGCTGCTTTCCGGTGTGACGGTGGATGTGTGGATGCAGCCCGGCGTGACGCGCGCCAACCTCAAGGACAACTGCGCCTCCATCTACGACGCCAAGAGCCCCGCACACAAGAACGGCAAGCTGGCCCTGGTGCTGGGCGCCGGCAACATCGCGGCCATCGCACCGCTCGACGTGTTCCAGAAACTGTTTGCCGAAAACCAGGTGTGCATACTCAAGATGAATCCGGTCAACGATTACCTGATCGAATTCCTCGCTCCGGCCCTGAAGCCCCTGATCGAGCGCGGCTTCCTTGCCATCGTGCGCGGCGCGGCGGACGTGGGGCAATACCTGTGCAACCACGCCCTGGTCGAGGAAATCCACATCACCGGCGCCGGCGCTTCGCATGACGCCATCGTCTGGGGG
>DASVYZ010000463.1:0-1565 GCA_036391935.1 Burkholderiaceae bacterium
CCGACCTTGCAGGCACCGCCGCCTCCGCCGCCCAGCTCTGGCGGCGGATGCGGTGGCGTGGCGCAGATTGTGGAACTCGTCATTATCGTCATCGTCACGATCTACACGGCAGGCGCGGCATCGGCCGCCATTGCCGACGCCCTGGACGCCAGCGCCGCGGCTGCGGGCACCGCTACCGCTGCGACCGCGGCCACCGACGCCACCATCGGCGCGATCGCCGGCGGCGCCATCGGCGGTGCGGTCGGTTCGCTGGCCGGCCAGATCGCCGGCAATGTCATGGGCATCCAAAGCGGCATCAACTGGGGCGAAGTCGCCGCCGGCGCGATCGGCGGTGCGGTGGGCGGTGCGGTAGCCGGTGAAATCACCCCCGGAGCCCTGGGTACCAGCAACAGCAGTCCACTCCTCTTTGCCACGCGCGCCGTCGTCAGCGACGTCGTCACGCAAGGCATCGATGTCGCCACAGGTCTGCAGCCGCACTTCGAATGGAGCCAGGTCGCCGCGGCGGGCATCGCCGCGGGTGTGTCGCAAGGGCTCAACAACGAAGACGGCATCTCGAGCGAACCGTCGAAAGACTTCAACGTCGACATGCAGCAAGGCGTCAACCAATTCATTGGCGGCAGCGTGGCCAAGGTATTGACTGGCGGCAGGGAAAGCTACGGCAGCATTGCCGCCTCGGCGTTTGGTACCACCTTGGGCAACTACGCCGTGGCGCAGACGCTGCCGGTGCGACGAGCTCCCACAGCCGAAGAGCTTTGGGCGAAGGCGACCATCCAGGACCCCAGCGAGACCGCCAAACTGATCAGGCAAAATAGCTACATCACAGATGGTATTGCTGCGACCGGAGGCGGAGTTGTTTCCGAATCCATGAACGCCGCAGGACAGTATGGCCCCTGGGCTGCAGGAAATCAGTCGGCTAACCAATTCGCCACATATTCCGACCCGAATTCCAGCTCATTGCTCACGACCGGGAGTGGAGCCGGCGGTAACTATGGTGGGGGTGGTGCCGGCGATGGCCTGCCTTTCTCTGCCTCGACGGTCGCGCAGTTGAACAAGTCGTTTAGCGACAGCATGCGGTTCGTCGCGAATTATTCCAACCTCGCGCTCAATGGCAATTTCGGTGCCGATATGATCGGATTCGATGTGCCGCAAACCGGGCTGGAGCCTTTGTCGGGCGGCCAGGGCTGGGAGAAGTTCTCCTGGTCGCAAGATCAGGAGACCCGCAATGTCCAGGCACTTGATCTAATTCACAACAGTGCCGACGACAAGCTGGCTATCCTCCAAGCGAAGATCGACAAATACGAGAGCCAACTAACGGCAAACATCGATCCGACCGATCCGCTCGCTCTGGCAAAAATGCAGTGGAACAGCATGATTGTTAGCGTGGCGACAGCCGGCAAAGTGGCGGTTGACGTGCCGAGAATCATCACGCGAGACCAGAACCCCATCAGCTATCTCAATGGCCGATTGGGGCAGGCAAAAGACTATGTACAAGATATGACGTACAAAGTCGGACAGTGGGGGCTGAAGCAAGACAATGCCTTCGGCACGGGCGTCTACTATGCGGC
>DASVYZ010000464.1:0-3142 GCA_036391935.1 Burkholderiaceae bacterium
CAATGGCACGGTGGCGCAGAAGTGGAAGTTTGTGCTGACCAACTAGCCGCCGCTATGTAGCCGTTACGGGCGCCGCCTATCCGGCGCTCGTTTCATTACCGCCGCGGCTGCAGACGCAGACGCAATCCGATCGGCGACATCACGAAACCCATCAGCTCCTTGGCTTCGCCGCCATCGGGCGTGTCCACCTCGATATCGAAGGAAGCCAAGGTCATCGCCACGGCAATCTTGATTTCCAGCAGCGCCAGATAGCGCCCCGGGCAGGTGCGCGCGCCGGCGCCGAAGGGCAGGGGGATGCGTTTGTCGGCGGCGCCATCGCCTTCACGCAGCCAGCGTTCCGGTTCGAAGCCGAGCGCGTTCGGGTAATACTCTTCGGCCACGCTGTCGTGGCGCAGCACGCACCAGACGAAGCCGCCCTTGGGCACGAGCACGTCGCCCACCGCCGTATCTCTCAGCGCCTCAAGCGGCAGGAAGGGCGCCACCGGTTTCAGGCGCATCGCTTCCTGGATGCAGGCGTCGAGATAGTCGAGTCCATCCATCTGCTGCGCCGAAAAGGCGGCAGGATCGGGCGCCGTGTTCGACACTTCTTCGCGCACGCGTGCCATGCTGGCGGGGTGGCGCGTCAGCAGGTAGAGCACCCAGGCGATGGTGTTGGCCGTGGTGTCTTCTCCGGCCAGGAGCATGGTCGAGACGTTGCCCGAGACGGCGCGGTCGTCCACGCCGCTGCCGCCTTCGTCGGCCGCGGCGATCATCGCTTCGAGCAGGTTTTGCGGCTTTTCGCGCCGTGCCGGATCGGCTTGCAGGCGCGTGCGCGCTTCCACGATCAGCTTGTCGATCGCGTTGCGCATGAATTGCATGCTGCGGTCGAGCTTGCGGTCTTGCGGCAGCTTGAAATAGCGCCAGTAGGGAAACGGCGCGATGGAACGGCGCGCCACGGCCGGCAGGATTACGTCCATCTGGCGCTGGATCACGTCTTCGCCGCCGTCTATCGTATTGACTTCGGTGCCGAAGGCGAGGCCGGCGATGATGTCCACCGTGTAGCGCTTCAATTCGTCGTCGAGATCGAGCGCTTGCCCTGCCTGTGCCGCCTTGTTCCAGCGCGCGCGCAGACGCAGGGCAACCTTCACCAGTTGCGGAAAATAAGCCTTGATCGCGTGCGGCGCGAAGCCGGCCATCACCATGCGGCGCTGGTCGCGCCAGGCGGAGCCTTCGGCCAGGAATACCCCGGGGATGCCGCCCATTTCTTCCGATATTTTTTGCGTCACGCTGGGGCGGCGGAAACCCTCCGGCCGGTCGCGCATGATGGCATTGACCAGTTCGTGTTTCGCCACGACGAGAATGGGTTCGCGCCCGAACATGATGCGGAATAGCGGGCCATGGCGGCGGCACCAGGCTTCCACGTCATGGTGCGCGCGCGTCGATTTCATCTGCAGCAGGTTGCCGAAGATGGGCCAGGCCCAGGGGCCGGGCAGGTCGGCTACCCGGCGCAAGTTCTCGCGCGAGGGTGTGGCGGCGGTGGTTACGGTCGAATCCATGCGGCTTTCCTTGCATATTGTTGTCCCCAGTTTCCACCAAATCCGGGACACGGTCTTGAATAAAAACGACAAATCGGCTTGCGCTATAATTTTTCCATGTCCGAACCGACCGACGTTTCTTCCAACACAAGGTTGCTGGTGCCGCGCCAGTCGCTGGCATCCTGCCTGCGCGCCTGCATTTCGCGCAGCACGGTCGAGCAACCCTTGCTCGACCCTGCGCAGCGCCTGAACCGTTTTCCGGCCAGCCCGTTTTGCGCATTGATCTGGATCATCGAGGGCGAGTCGGAAATCATTGAGCCGGCAGAACATGCGCAACAGGTGCGTCACCGCGTCATATTCAGGGGGCCGACCACGCGGCCGATGGTGACTTACAATCCCGGCCCGGTGCGGCTGTTCTTCACCCTGTTTTTCCCGCAAGCCTTGCATGACCTGACCGGGCTCGATCTTTCGACATGGGTCGATAAGTGGGCGCCGGCGGAACAGGTATTCGGCGCCGAATGGGCAGCGGCCCTGGAGCCCGTGCTCCATGTCATGGATGACACTGCGCGCATGCAGGTTCTGCAGGATTTTCTCGAGCCGCAATGGCAAGCCAATCGTCCCGACGAATTCGGGGCTGCCGCCGCCGATTGGCTGCGCCGCTTGAGCGTGCAGGCGGCCTCCTCGGGCTGGGGCGGCGGGGTGCGCAACGTCGAACGGCGCATCAAGGCCTGGGCGGGCCAACCCATGCGCACCTTGCGCCGCATGCGGCGTGCCGAACAATTCTTCCTCGAGTCGCGCGAAAAGCTGATGAGCGGGGACGCCGCCTGGGCCCGGATGGCGCTCGACAACGGCTATGCCGACCAAGCCCATTTGTGCCGCGAAGCGCGCCAGATAACAGGCGTCAGCCCGACCGAACTGGCGCGCGCCGGACGGGAGGACGAAAGCTACTGGGTCTACCGCGTCTGGGCCTGAACTATCGCTACGCACAGCGCGTCTTCGTTGTCCGGTTCACGGAAACGGCCGGCGATTTCGCCGCAGCGTCGCCGTATCGCGGCCGAAGCGAGCAGCTTGCTCAATGCCTTGCCGAATCCGCCACGCCGTAAGGCGGCTTGTGACAGGCCGCTTCCGACGCCGAGCCGTTCCACGCGCGCCGCATTGTCGAATTGATCGTAAGCCAGCGGCACGACCAGTTGCGGCACGCCTGCGCGCAAGGCCTCGGCCGTCGTGCCTATGCCGCCGTGATGCACCAGCAGGGCGCAGTGGGGCAGCAGCGAAGAGAGCGGCACATAATCCTGCCAAAAGACCGAATCGGGAAGGGAAGACGGGATTTGCTCGCGGTATGGCGTGAGAAAGATCGCGCGCCTGCCCAGCTTCAGCGCCGCTTGCCGTGCCGCCTCGAAGTAAGCATGCGCGTGCAGGTTGCCGCTTCCGGGGGTGAAGACAAGGGGTGGTTCGCCTTGATCGAGGAAGTATTGCAGACGGTCGGGCAAAGGGCGGCCTTGCAAGGGATCGTAAAGCTGGAAATACCCCTCATGCAGCGGTTGCGGCCAATCGGGCGGCGTAGCGCCGAACCATGTAGGGAACAGCGTCAGCGACAAATCGGCGGTCGAGTAGATGTGATCGAGGAA
>DASVYZ010000465.1:0-3946 GCA_036391935.1 Burkholderiaceae bacterium
CAGGCATACCACCTGGCCTTGCGCGACGTCGTCGCGGACCAGATCGTCGATGGACTCGCTGACCTTGGACAGCACGGGCGCGCCATAAGTCACGCAGACCTGGTCGATGGTCACGAGTCTTTCGCCGATGCGATAGGGGAATGGGGCATTCATGATTTTCTCGTTTTTCGATCTTCTTTATTCCGATTTGCCGATAGCCGCATACGGGCACAGCGCGAATTTCAATTTGCCCAGCAGGCTGTCCTGCAGCAGGCCGTAAGCCAGGATGGTCAACTGAATGGCGAACACGCCGGCAAGCTGGAAATAGCGGTTTTCGTTCAATAGCAGCGCACCGATGCCTCCTTGCGAGCGCGTCAAGCCCTCCACCATGGTCAAGAGCGTCCAGCCGATGGCGGCGTTTTGCCGTACCAGGTCGAGGAACACGTCGGCCTTGCCCAGCACTACCAATTCCCAGGTGATGCGCCAATTGCGCATGCCGAGCGTCTTGCAATGATCGACGGCGGCATGCGGAATCGCCTTCACTTCAGCCAGCATGGCCGTCACCATCATGACGGTGATGCCGAATACCAGCAGCGCGAGCTTCAACTGCCAGGCATTGGCTGTCATCAGCATGAACAGATAGGTGAGGCCGGCAAAGCCGAGGAAGCGCAAGCTGGAAGATAGGCGGGCCAGCGGCATGAACAGCGGTGCCGTCGCGAGGGCGGCAAGGGCGAGCGACAATGCGCTTGCCAGTGCCAGCGAAAGCAGCAATACCTTCATGCTGGACCACAGCTCGACCAGCATGCCTTGCATCTGGATCAGTTGCCACCAGGCTTGCAAGACTTCGGCGGGTGTCGGCAGTTTGCCGGGAAACAGCATCCAGGCGGCCAGCGCCAATGCGGCTTGTGCGACCAGCAGCAGGCGTGCATTGGCGTTGCCGAACGGTGTGTACGGGGATAAGACGGCCGCAATCTTTTGCCAGTTGCTTTTCATGATGTTATAAAGGGCGTTGGGCGCCGCGCTTGCGCGCGGCGCATCCTTCTCAGTTGGTCTTCAAGAGTGCCACTTCCACGCGACGGTTGCGGGCGCGGCCGTCGGCGCTGCCGTTGTCGGCTACCGGCTGGCTGTCACCATAGGCGCGCACGCGCACGCGGCCATCCGGGAATTCCGAAGCGGCGTTGGCTTCGAGCCAGTCGCGCACGGCCTCGGCGCGCTTCTTCGACAATTGCAGATTGGCGGCGGAACTGCCGACATTGTCGGTATGGCCGCTGATCTGTATCGTCAAGCCAGAGACCGAGAGCTGGTTCAGCAAGTCTTCCAGCACCGGGCCGGCT
Organism: Burkholderiaceae bacterium; assembly: GCA_036391935.1. Classification (GTDB taxonomy): domain Bacteria; phylum Pseudomonadota; class Gammaproteobacteria; order Burkholderiales; family Burkholderiaceae_D; genus PKWO01. The sequence continues at coordinate 1,314 of DASVYZ010000465.1, forward strand.
TCAGGCTTGAAGCTGGCCTTGCCGGTCTCGAACTCGATGGCCCAGCTGCGCCTGGCGAAGGTGCCTGCCGTCGGTGCGGAAGCGTTGAAGCTCGGCGTTTCCGCCTTGGCATGCGCAACGGCACCCGGTGTCGCGGCCAGTGCCTGCAGATAGCTCGTGTTCACCACCACATCGTACGACACCAGTTCCGGCATATCGGCCGGGTAGTATTGGTGCGCGATATTGCCATAGACGTTGTATACGCGGCGATACAGGTTGTCGTTGCCGTTCAAGCCGAACAGGTACAAGTTGTCCGACAGATTGCTGACCGTCGAACCGCCGAGACGGATATCCAGGCCCTTGCGGTCCTTTTCCACCACGCCCTTGTAATACTTCATCCACCATTCCGGCGTTTCCTCGCCGGCCACCTTGGCCACCACGCCAGACGCCTGCAGCAAGGCGGCATCGCTCTTGCGGATCGCGTCGGCGCCCTCGAACGAGGCTGCCAGCATGTTCTTGACGAACTCGGGATTCTTCGCCATCCATTCCTTGTTGCCGATGATGGTGGCCGGCATCTGCCACATGTATTCCTTGGTCGAAGCCACGGCGGCCAGACCGCCCACCTCGCGTGCAACCTTGACGTCGCCCGGGGTCCAGGTGGCGGTGCCGTTCTGGCATACCTTGCGCGTATCGCCGGTGGGCCTGCCGTTGCGCACCACCGGGCGTTCTTCGCAGGCGCCGTTGTTGGCGGCGGCAATCAGCTTTTCATCGGCTTCGGCGAACGAACCCACGCCGACGAAATTCATCGCATCGGGGTCGTACGTTTTCACGTCCGGATTGACCGGAATCTTGTTGTCGGCCGCATACTTCATGCAGATATTCCAGTCGCCATCGCGCAAGACGGCACCGATCAGCGAACCGCGCGCCTTTTGCGGATCGTTTGCGACTTCCGCCGGCAGCATGCACTTGTCTTCGCCGCGTGAATAGCCGAGCGAGCCGACCACTTCGAGATGCTGGCCGAGCTTGTCCATCGTATCGCGTGCGGCGGCAAAATAGCCCGGTGCGCCGTCGCCCATGATGACGACGAAGGCGGCGCCCTTGGACGGCTGGGCGATGCCGCTGGCGACCTGGCCGGCGAACACGGCTTGCTCGGCCAGCATTTGCGAGTAGTCGTCCTGGCGTTCCAGCCTCAAATGCACGCCATGCTTTTCCATCAGGCTGCCGGGAGCAGTCACGGCATCGCCGTTGGCATAGTGCAGGGCGGCTTCGGCATTCCAGGGCAAGACCAGTACACGTGCGGAGTAATTGCCCTGGGCCGGGGCGATGTCGAGCGTGTCGCCTGCCAATGCTTTTTCCTGCATCGTGCCGGCTGTGGGCACGTCGATTGCGCCTGGTGTGGCGGTCTTGCCGAACATGTTGCGCAGGCCGCCATGGCTGGTGGCAAAGCTGTTGATGCCGTACACGGCGCCGCCGACGGCGGCAACAATCAACAACAAACGGGGTAGGGGCTTGAGCATGATTTTCTCCTTTGTCGAGCCAAGCAAATTCATTCAAAATTCAACTACATGCGGTCGAACCACTGCTTCGACCCGGCATCGGCGGCAGGCGGATTGCGCCCTTCGCTCTTGTTCGTTTCCACACCGGCATAGCTGCCTTCGATCATCAGGCGCTTGGCATCGGCGCCCAACAGGATCGAATCGCCGCGGCGTTCCCATTCCTCGATCATCTTCATCGCATTGGCTTCATAGACGCCGTTCTGCAAATCGATGGTCGAGACGAAGGTGTCCGACATGCGCACGAAGTCTTCGATCTCGCCGATCTTCATCGCGTAGTCCGCCGCCAGGTATTCGTTAGCCATGTCGAACATCGCACGCGCATCGGGGTCGCCGTTGATGATGCTCTTGGCCGACTTGATGGCGGACCAGGCGGCATCGGCCATCTGTTTCCGGCGCGTCTTCACGTCGATCTCGCGCTTGATATCCTTGATCAGGAAGTTGGAAATCTCCTGATACTTCACCAGCACGCTGTAGAGCAGCTGCATCTTCGACAGCAGATCCTGGTAAGTCACGTTGGCCTCCTGCATGCGGCCGGCCTGGCGCGATTCTTCCGCCACCACCAGCGCCTTGCCGGCCTTGCGTGCTTCACGTGCCATCATCAGCGAAGTGGCCTTGATGCCTTCGTTCTTTTTGATCTCTTCCTGGCAGGCGCGGATCATGCCCGACAGGCGCGCAATGCGGCCGTTCATGTGCACCAGCTTCTTTTCCAGCTCGGCGACATAGGTGTGCATGATGCCGATCGGATCGATCTCGACGAACACTTGCGTGATCTTGCGCATGGCGCCCTGGTAGAGATAGGAACCGAGACGCCAGAAGCGACGGTCTGTGATCACGTACAGCATGGCGATCAGGCCGACCGCCAACATGCCGGCATACAGCGTGTTCTCCAGCAGCGTGATGACGGCCGGCAGCAGCTTGTACAACAGGTAGCCGGCGCCCGCGATCAACGATACGCCGACAATCTGGCCGGTCACGCCTTCCGGGCGTTCCCAGAAGGTCTTGGGCTTGTAGTTGCCCGAAGCATTTTGGATCAGGTCGTTCATGATGTTCTCGTTCTAAAAAGTGCCACTTCGATTCATGCGAGGTAGCGTTCCACCC
>DASVYZ010000466.1:0-2232 GCA_036391935.1 Burkholderiaceae bacterium
CTGAATTCGAAAATCGCCACCATACAGAAACGCGCTTGCGGCTTCAGAAACCGGGATAACTTCAAGACCGCCATCTACTTCCATTGCGGCGGGTTGAATCTTTACCCGGCTTCAGCTACCCACAAAAAACTCGGATGAATCAGAAAAAGAAAGCGCTGCCGATAATCCATATGGGGAGGTTTAACCTGCCCAACCCGCCCCTCACTGCAAGTCTTGCGCCCACAGGTGGATCATGTCGATCAACGGCATAGGGAGTTACCAGATTTCGGCCAGCGCGCTTTACGCCGGGCAAAGCGCCAACCCGGTGCAAGGCGAAGGCGATGCGGACCGCAGCCGCATCACGCCGCCCACGACAGGCCGCAACGGCTTGTTCACCGACACCATCACCCAGACCCTGTTCCAGATCGGCGTCACGCCAACCGCCGCCAATGTGGCAACCGGCGCTCCGCCAACCAATTCCCAACAACAAACCCTGAACGCTTTCGTGCAAAATCTGTTTGGCGCATTGCAGGATTCCGGAGCGCCCATAAGCGGCTCGGGCGGCAGACCGGCGTCGCCGGTACGCAAGGACGGACGCCCGTCCGCTGCCGCACCGACCGCCTTGAGCGAGTCTCAACACGGCAGCAACCTCGAGGGCCGGATTCAAAACCTGGCCAGGCAATTGAACTCGAACTCAAACACCCAAGGCGACGGTAGTCTGGCCGCCTTGCAGCAAAGCTTCCAGGATCTCGTTTCAACGCAAGGCGGCAACGACCATGCCTCGCTCGGCACCTTCCTGCAAGCGCTGTCGCAAAACCTGCGCGACATTCCCCCGGCAGGCAGCTTGATCAGTACCAGCGCCTGAAGCCCTTTTCAGACCGTTTTCTTCCCCGCATGCGCCACGGCCATGGCAAGCGCACCCGCCAGCAAACCCCAGAAAGCCGAACCGATGCCTTGCAGGCTGACTCCCGATGCGGTAACCAGGAAAGTGATCAGCGCCGGCTCGCGCTGCCGGTCGTCGCTCACCGCCGCAGCCAGGCCGTTGCCTATCGTGCCGAGCAGGGCCAGGCCGGCAATGCCGAGCACCAGTTCCCTGGGAAACGCCAGGAACAATGCGCCGACCGTAGCACCGAACAAGCCCATGAGCAGGTAAAACACGCCTGCGGCGACCGAGGCAACGTAACGCCGTGCCGGGTCTTCATGCGACTCGCGCCCCATGCAGATGGCCGCTGTGATTGCAGCCAGGTTCAAGGCGAAACCACCGAATGGGGCCAGCACCAGGTTGGCCACGCCGGTCCAGCCTATCACGGGAGAAACCGGCACCTCGTAGCCCGAGGCACGGATCACCGCCACACCCGGCACGTTTTGCGAAGCCATGGTCACCACGAACAAGGGCAGAGCCAGGCCGACGATGGCCGCCAGCGAAAACACCGGCGCGTGCCACACCAGTTGCGCCACCCGCAGATGCACCCCTTCCATGTGCAGCGTGCCTTGAAGCGCCGCAACCAGCAGGCCCATAGCCAACGCGCCGACGACCGCGTAACGCGGCAGCAGGCGGCGCAACGCGAGATAGGCGCAGAACATGGCAAACACCAGGGCGAACTCGCTCTTCATCGACACGAAGACATCGAGCCCGAAACGCAGCAGCACACCGGCCAGCATCCCGGCGGCAATCGCTCCGGGGATTTTCTTGATGGCGCGTTCGAACCAGCCGGCAAACCCGGCCAGGGCGATCAAGGCTGCGGAAATCAGGAAGGCCCCGACGGCTTCGGCCATGCCGGCGTGCGTTGTGCTTACGGCCAGCATGGCGGCGCCGGGGGTGGACCAGGCGGTAACAACGGGCACGCGATAGCGCAAGGAAAGCAGAATACAGGTTGCGCCCATGCCGATGCCGAGGGCACACATCCACGAGCCGATTTCCTCGGGCGTGGCGCCGAGATTTTCCGCCGCCTTAAAAACGATGACTGCCGAACTGGTGAAACCGACCAGTACCGTGACGAAACCTGCGACGATGGCGGAGAACGAGCTATCCTTCAGCAGACGCATCATTTACAGTTGTCGGCGACTTCACGCTTCAATCCGGCAATCTGGCTTTGGCGCGCGTCATCGTCCATCGGTACATGCTCGCCGGTGACGGGATCGACGCGCTTGGCCTGTCTGCCGGACTGCAAGGTATCCAGGCGCGCGCGCGCGTCGGCGCATGCCTGAGCATTGGCGCGGGCATCCTCGGCCTGCTGCTCCTGTTCGGCGGTC
>DASVYZ010000467.1:0-1559 GCA_036391935.1 Burkholderiaceae bacterium
GAGTTGAGGCGTTCCAGCATCTTGTCCATCCTGGCGCGGATCTCGGCCAGCGGGCTTTGGTTGGCGACGGGCTGTGCTGCCGCTGCGGCGTTCTTGTCGGGCTTGGCTTCGAGGTAAACGTCGAGCGGCGCCGTCTGGGTCATTTCGGGGAAATGCAGCGTCAGGCATTCGAGGCCGCCTGCGCTGGAGTTCTTGATGGCGAGCTTGAAGACGATGGAGCCGTAGGTGGCGGCGATGTTCCAGGCATGGCCGGTGATTTCGAATTTCCTGGCGGCGAAATAGGCTTTGAAATCCTTGGCGGCGTCGTTGACGGCGGCTTGTTTGGCGGCGGCTTCTTTGGCCTGAACTTGCAAGGCGAGCTTTTCCAGCTCGGCCTTTGCGCTCTCGACTTGCATCATTTCTTCTATGGTCATTTTCATGGCCACGTCCCCCGGTGCAGTAGGGTGGGAAAGCTGAAAGCGCATCCCACCATGTGCATCAAATAGCGTTCTTTACGCGCTTGGTGGGTTGCGCTTCGCTTACCCGCCCTACAGATCCATGCCTTGGGATATTACTTCGCCTCTTCAATCCACGCAGACTGGATTGCTTCGAGCACCTTCTCCCCCCCGCGCGCGTGGTCGTCGTCGAAATCATCCAGCCCCACGACCCAATTATGCAGATCGGTGAAGCGTATGGTCAAGGGATCGATGTCGGGGTATTTGTCGTACAGCGCTTCGGCGATGGGGACGATGTCGGACCATTTCATGGCTTGCCTCTCAATGGTTTTCGCTGGCGTGGTTGATGGTGTATTTGGGGATTTCCACGACCAGGTCGGCATCCGCAACCTTGGCCTGGCAGGACAGGCGCGAGGTGGCTTCCAGGCCCCAGGCGCGGTCGAGCAGGTCTTCTTCCTTTTCCTCGGCCTCTTCCAGCGATTCGAAGCCTTCGCGCACGATCACGTGGCAGGTGGTGCAGGCGCAGGATTTTTCGCAGGCGTGCTCGATCTCGATGTCGTTTTCCAGCAGCAAATCGCAGATGGACTTGCCGGCCGGGGCGTTTTCGATGACGGCGCCTTCGGGGCAGAGCGTGGCGTGGGGCAATACGACAACTTGGGGCACTTGAGACTCCTCAACTTCTATACTTGATCGATGGTCTTGCCGGCCAAAGCGCTGCGCACGCTGCGGTCCATGCGGCGCGCGGCAAATTCTTCCGTGCCGGCGGCCAGGGCATCGACAGCGGCCTTGATGGCGCTGTGGTCGCTGCCTTGTGCTTGTTCGCGCACGGCGGCCATCAGTGTTTCGACGGCGGCACGTTCCTCGGCGGACAACAGTTCGGCATCTGCGGCAAGCGCCGACTGCGTGGCCAGCAGGATGCGTTCGGCTTCCACCTGCTCTTCGCGCAGGGCGCGCGCCTGCATGTCGTGCTCGGCCGACTTGAACGAATCCTGCAGCATCTGCGCAATCTGGTCGTCGGCCAGGCCATACGAGGGCTTGACTTCGATCGAGGCTTCCACGCCCGAACGCAATTCACGCGCCGAGACGCTGAGCAAGCCGTCGGCATCGACCTGGTACGTCACCCGC
>DASVYZ010000468.1:0-2785 GCA_036391935.1 Burkholderiaceae bacterium
GAAAGCGTTGCCAATCCGGCCATCGCCAAGGCCATCGACCTGTGGAAGGACAACAAGGCCGAAGATGCGACCAAGGTATTGATCAAGGAAATCCGCCCGGCACAAAAGAAGTGGCTCGAAGCGCTGAACGATCTGGTCGCACTGGAAGACAAGCAAAACGCAGAAGCCGCGACCGACGCACGGACCGCTTTCGGCAATGCGCGCTCGCTGATGCTGGGCCTGGGCATCGTCGCCGTATTGGCCGGCATCGCCGCAGCCTGGTGGATCACGCGCCGCCTGCTCAAGCAATTGGGCGGCGAACCGGACTACGCCGCGCAGATCGCCAACCAGATCGCTTCGGGCGACCTGCAAGGCACAATCGACACCGATGGCAGCGACCATACCAGCCTCCTCGTCGCGATGAAGACCATGCGCGATTCCCTGGTGCACATCGTTGCCCAGGTGCGGGTCGGCACCGATACCATCGCCACGGCTTCGGGCGAGATCGCTGCGGGCAACCTCGATCTGTCTTCGCGCACCGAACAGCAAGCCAGCTCGCTGGAAAAGACCGCTTCCTCGATGGAGGAATTGACCGCCACCGTGAAGCAGAATGCCGACAACGCGCGTCAAGCCAACCAGCTTGCCGCCTCGGCTTCGGAAGTCGCCTTGAAGGGCGGTGCGGTGGTGTCGCAAGTGGTGGAAACCATGGGCTCGATCAATGAGTCGTCGAAGAAGATCGTCGATATCATCAGCGTGATCGACGGCATCGCCTTTCAGACCAATATCCTGGCCTTGAACGCCGCGGTGGAGGCCGCGCGCGCAGGCGAGCAGGGCCGCGGCTTTGCCGTGGTGGCCGCCGAAGTGCGCAACCTGGCACAGCGTTCCGCCGCCGCCGCCAAGGAAATCAAGGCCTTGATCGACGACTCGGTGGAAAAGGTCGGCATCGGCTCCAGGTTGGTCGGCCAGGCCGGCACGACGATGGAGGAAGTGGTCGACAGCGTGCGCCGCGTGACCGACATCATGGGCGAGATCACCGCCGCCAGCCAGGAGCAAAGCGCGGGCATCGGCCAGGTCAACCAGGCCATTATCGAGATGGATAGCGTGACGCAGCAAAACGCCGCGCTGGTGGAACAAGCCGCGTCTGCCGCCAGGAGCCTGCAAGACCAGGCCGCCGAAGTGGCCAATGTGGTCAGCATCTTCAAGCTCGATATCACACAACAAATGACTGAAGCGCACGCGCGCCGCACTGCCGTCGCCGCAACCCCTGTGGCCAAGACGGCCCAGGTAAAGAAGCTGCCGACCCGCCCGGCGCCGCAGAAGCCCACCATCGCGCACAGCGCACCGGCGCCGAAGAAGATCGCCTCGGCGGCTTCGGCAGGCGGCAACGACGACTGGGAAGAATTTTAATCGCAATACGTGAGGCAAAAGCAAAGCCGAGAACGATAACGGCTTATCCCCAACGCCAACCTGGAGCTGCCATGTCACACACACCGCGCCTTTTCTTCGCCGCTGCCTTGTGCAGCTTCTCTTTCGCTGCAGCAGCGGCGGATTCCGTCGCCACCATCGATGCCAAGGTGCCGTGCGACAAGCCGGAATACCCGCGCGCCTCGCTGGTCAATGAGGAGCAGGGAACCGTGGTGCTGGCGCTGGAAATCGGCACCGACGGCAAGGTCATGGATTCCAAGGTGGAAAAAAGCAGCGGCTTCAAGAATCTCGACAAGGCGACCATGAAACTGGCCAACTGCCATTTCAAGCCGGTCGAAAAGGACGGCAAGCCGGCGCAGGCCTGGGCCAAGTTCGAGTACGTCTGGAAGCTGGATTAGTCTGCGCCCCGCTCTGCGCAGTTGAAGGCACGGCGTGCGCGCCATGCCTTCAAGGCGTCGGCAATCCCGCCCAATTTCAACACTTTCGCGCTCTCCGGCGCGCGCCGCTTCAACACGGTGGCGCCGCCTCCGGCCCAGATTTCCGTCGACCCCGGCAAGCTGGCACGCAATTCCTTCAATCCATCGAGCACCTGTTTGGGCCGCATGGCCAGCGAAAAAGACAGCGCCACGATATCGGCGCGATGTTGATGCGCAGCCCGGGCGATATCGGCCACGGGCGTTTGCACGCCCAACGAAACGCAGGCGGCGCCTTCCAACGTCGCCAGCGCCTCCACCATGAGCAATCCCAGACCATGCCTTTCCTGCGGCATGGTCGTCAGCAGCAGGCGCGGCAGCGCTTCGTCTTCGCGCCGCAAGGGAATACTGGCAATCGCCTGGCGCATCACCACCTGTACCGACTCGGTGTAAAGATGCTCCTCGAAGACAGCAAGTCGGCCGCTTGCCCAAGCCTCGCCCACCATCACGTTCAAATCGGCGAGAAACTCCACCACGAAGGCATGGAGTCCCATTTGCAGCATGATTTCGGTAAGCTTGAAGCGCAAATCCTCCGCGCGCCGCGTTCCGCATAGTTCGATACAGGCTTGCAATTCAGGAGCCCGCACAAGTTGCGTGCTGCGCAGGCTTGGACGCGTCCCGGCCAGGCCGCTGAGTTCATCAAAGCTCAAGCCTACGATTTTGCCCGGTCGGTGACCCAGGTCGATCAGGCGCTTGACCAGGCGCAGTTTGGCCAGGTCCGCCGCAGCATAGGCGCGCTGGCCATGCTCGTCTCGCGCCGGCACGGGAAATCCGTAGCGCCTTTCCCAGACGCGCAAGGTTTCCTTGGCCACGCCGGTCTCGCGCTCGATATCGCTGATCGTCAGGCCGGCGGTGCCGCTGTCGTCCTGCTCAGCCATATGGCTCCTTGCCCTCTTTCATTGCCATTC
>DASVYZ010000469.1:0-8952 GCA_036391935.1 Burkholderiaceae bacterium
TTCGATCATGTGGCCGGCCACGATTTCCGATTCGCCTTCCACGACGTCGAACGGATGGCGGTTGGTTTCGGCAATGCCGGAGACTACGTAGACCACGAACACTGGCAACAACGGCAGCCAGTTCCAGGAAAAGATCGGCAGGCCGTGCGCGGCGCCAAAACCCTTGGCTTGCGCCTCCACGATTTCGGTCAGATTCAGGCTGCCGGAGACCAGCAGCACGATCACCAGCGCAAAGCCCATGGCGATTTCATACGACACCATCTGTGCCGAGGCGCGCATGGCGCCCAAGAAGGCGTACTTCGAATTCGAAGCCCAGCCGGCGATGATGATGCCGTAGACTTCCATCGAGGTCATCGCCATCAAGAGCAGCAAACCGGCATTGACGTTGGCCAGCGCAACCTCGGGACCGAAGGGTATGACCACCCATGCCGCCAGTGAAGGCATGATGGTCATGACCGGCGCCAGCACGAACAAGGCCTTGTTGGCACGGCTCGGAACCACGATTTCCTTGAACAGCAGCTTCAGGCCGTCGGCGATGGGCTGGAACAAGCCCAGCGGTCCGACGCGGTTCGGACCCAAGCGGATATGCATCCAGCCGATGGCCTTGCGTTCCCACAGCGTCAGGTAAGCCACCGCACCCATCAGGGGAGCGACGAGGATGACGATCTTGACCAGATTCCAGACGATCGGCCATAGTCCGCCGAAAGCCGATTGGCCCAATTCGTGAATGTTCAGCAAGACTTGATCCATCATGCACGCTCCACGGTGATGGCGCCGAACATTGCACCAAGTGCGGCAGTTGAGGCATGAGCCGCGGCGACGCGCACGACGTTGTCGGGCAATTTCCTGTCGATGGCGACGGCCAGCACGGCGCTGCCGCTGCCCTGTTTGACGCGTACCTGGGCGCCATCGGCAACGCCGAGCTTTTCAGCCAGCGCGGCGGACAAATGCGCCTTCGGTGCCCGCGCATCGGCAGTCAACTGGAGCGATTCGGCGCGGCGCACCACGCCATCGGTCGAGTAGATCGGCACGTCGGCCACGCGCTCCAGGTCACTGGAAGCGGCAGGCGCGGCGTGCAGGATCAGCGTCGTGTGGTTGTTCAAGTGCGCCGTCAGGTTGGCCTCGGAGAGATCGTCGCAAGCGAGCACCTCGTTACGGACCGCTTCCGATGTCTCATAATCGAAACCGTCGAGTTCGAGCAGGTTGCCGAGCACGCGCAGCACTTTCCAGCCCGGGCGCGAATCGCCGGCGGGGCGCACGGTGCCGTTGAAGCTTTGTGCGCGGCCTTCGCAGTTGACGAAGGTGCCCGAAGTTTCGGTGAACGGGGTAATCGGCAGCATCACGTCGGCGTATTCCGCGCCTTGCTGGAACGGCGACATCACGACCACCATGTCGGCGGCATCGAGTGCGGCACGTGCGGCTTGCGGGTTGGCGCTGTCGAATTCCGGTTCGGCATTCAACAGGATGTAGGCCTTGCGCGGCTGGGCGAACATCTGGGCGGCGTTGGCCCCCTCTTCACCCGGCGTGGCCTTGGCCAGATAACCGCCCACCGTATTGGCAGCCTCGGTCAAATAGCCGAGGTGTGCGCCGGTATTGTGCGCGATCCACTGCGCTGCGACGTGCAATTGCGACGCCTGCGGATGCTGGGCCGCGGCGTTGCCGAGCAAGACAGCCTTTTGTTCGCCGGACAGCAGGCTCTCTGCCGTCTTCCTGGCGGCCTCCGAAGGCGTGATGTTTTCGTAGCCGGCGGGAGCGGCGATGCCCTTGGCGGCGGCCACGGCGGCGATCACTTCACCCAAAGCAGCGAGCCAGGCGGAAGGCGCCTTGATCATCTTGTTCGCCACCGGCATCAGCAGGTCGTCGTCGGTCGCATGCAGCACGCTGACCTTTGCACCCGACTTCACCGCCTGGCGCAGGCGAGCCGCGAGCAGCGGATGATCCTTGCGCAGGAAAGAGCCGATGACGAAGGCACGGTTGAGCTTGCCGAAATCGGCAATCGACATGCCAAGCCACGGGGTGACTTTGCCATCGAGCGTGAAGTCGCTTTGGCGCGTGCGGAAGTCGACGTTATCCGAACCCATGCCGCGCATCAGCTTTTGCAGCAGCGACAGCTCTTCCAGCGTCGAATTCGGTGCCGCCAGGGCAGCCAGCGCATTGGCGCCGTGCTCGTGGCGGATGTTGCGCAAGCCGTGCGCGACGTATTCGAGCGCGGTCTGCCAATCGGTCTCGATCCACTTGCCGTCCTGCTTCAGCATCGGCTTGGTCAGGCGCTCCGCGCTGTTGACGCCTTCGTAGGAGAAGCGGTCCTTGTCCGAGATCCAGCAATCGTTGATGTCGGCATTTTCCAGCGGCAGCACGCGCATCACCTTGCCGTTCTTGACTTGCACGATCAGGTTGGAACCGAGGCCGTCATGGGCGCTCACCGACTTGCGGCGTTGCAGCTCCCAGGTACGGGCGCTGTAGCGGAACGGCTTCGAGGTCAGTGCGCCGACCGGGCACAGGTCGATCATGTTGCCCGACAGTTCGGAGTCGACCGTCTTGCCGACAAACGACGTGATCTCGGAATGCTCGCCGCGGCCCAGCATGCCGAATTCCATCACGCCGGCGATTTCCTGGCCGAAGCGGACGCAGCGCGTGCAGTGGATGCAGCGGGTCATTTCCTTCATCGAAATCAGCGGGCCGACTTCCTTCGGTGGCACCACGCGCTTTTCTTCCTGGTAGCGTGACGCCGAACCGCCGTAGCCGACCGCCAGGTCTTGCAACTGGCATTCGCCGCCCTGGTCGCAGATCGGGCAATCGAGCGGGTGATTGATGAGCAGGAATTCCATCACGCTCTTTTGCGCCTTGACGGCCTTGTCGCTGTGCGTGCGCACGATCATGCCGTTGGTCACAGGCGTGGCGCAGGCGGGCAGCGGCTTGGGCGCCTTCTCCACCTCGACCAGGCACATGCGGCAGTTGGCCGCGATCGACAATTTCTTGTGATAGCAGAAGTGCGGAATGTAGGTGCCGAGCTTGTTGGCGGCATCCATCACCATACTGCCTTCCAGCACTTCGACTTTTTTGCCGTCTATTTCGATTTCAACCATGGCTTTGTGCCCAAGTATTCTTTCAATTCAGTTCTTCAACAACGCTGCTTACATATACGTCGGCACGAGGCAATGCTTGTGCTCGATGTGGTAAGCGAACTCGTCGCGGAAATTCTTGACGAAGGCGCGCACCGGCATCGCCGCCGCATCGCCCAGTGCGCAAATCGTGCGGCCCTGGATGTTGTCGGCGATGTTGTTCAACAGGTCGAGGTCTTCCGGGCGTCCCTGGCCGTGTTCGATACGGTGCACCATGCGGTACAGCCACCCCGTGCCCTCGCGGCAAGGCGTACACTGGCCGCACGATTCTTCGAAGTAGAAATAGGACAGGCGCAGCAGCGACTTGACCATGCAGCGCGTTTCGTCCATCACGATGATGGCGCCCGAGCCGAGCATGGAACCGGCCTTGGCGATCGAATCGTAATCGAGATCGGTCTGCATCATGGTGTCGCCCACGATCACCGGAGCGGACGAGCCGCCGGGAATCACGGCCTTGATCTTCTTGCCGCCGCGCATGCCGCCGGCCAGTTCGAGAAACTTGGCGAACGGCGTGCCGAGCGGCACTTCATAGTTGCCGGGACGCTCGACGTCGCCGGAGATCGAAAAGATCTTGGTGCCGCCGTTGTTGGGCTTGCCCAGCGCCGCGTAAGCCTCGCCGCCCATCTTGAAGATGAACGGGACGGCTGCGAAGGTTTCGGTGTTGTTGATCGTGGTCGGCTTGCCGTACAGGCCGAAGCTGGCAGGGAACGGCGGCTTGAAGCGCGGCTGGCCCTTCTTGCCCTCGAGCGACTCCAGCAATGCGGTTTCTTCGCCGCAGATGTAGGCGCCGTAACCGTGGTGTGCATGCAATTGGAAATTGAAGCCGCTGCCGCAGATGTTGTCGCCCAGGAAGCCGGCGGCACGCGCCTCTTCCAATGCTTCTTCAAAGCGCTCGTACACGTCCCAGATTTCACCGTGGATGTAGTTGTAGCCCACCGTGATGCCCATGGCGTAGGCGCCGATGGCCATGCCTTCGATCAGCGAGTGCGGGTTGTAGAGCAGGATATCGCGATCCTTGAAGGTGCCTGGCTCGCCTTCGTCGGAATTGCAGACGAGGTACTTCTGGCCCGGAAAGGAACGCGGCATGAAGCTCCATTTCAGGCCGGTCGGAAAGCCCGCGCCGCCGCGGCCGCGCAGGGACGATGCCTTCAATTCGGCGATGACCTGTTCCGGCGTGATCTTTTCGGTCAGGATGCGCTTCAACTGTTCATAGCCGCCGCGCTTGACGTAATCGGCCAGGTGCCAGTTGTTGCCATCGAGGCCGGCCAGGATCAGCGGATTGATGTGACGGTCGTGCAGGGAAGTCATTTCTTCAGCTCCTCCACGAGGGCATCGATCTTTTCGTTGCTCATGAAGCTGCACATGCGCTTGTTGTTGACCAGCATGACGGGGGCGTCGCCGCAGGCGCCCATGCACTCGCCTTCCTGCAGGGTGAACAGGCCGTCTTCAGTCGTTTCCTTGTAATCGACGCCGAGCTTCTGCTTCAGGTGATGCGCCGCGCGCTCGCCGCCGGACAAGGCGCAAGGCAGGTTGGTGCATACCGTGATCTTGTGCTTACCGACGGGCTTGAGGTTGTACATCGCGTAAAACGTCGCGACTTCCTGCACCGCCACCGCAGGCATGCCGATATAGTCGGCCAGATCCTGCATCACTTCCGGCGACAGCCAGCCCTTTTCATCCTGGGCGATGGCCAGTGCCGACATCACGGCCGACTGACGCTGATCGGCCGGATACTTCGCCAGCTCGCGATCTATTTTTTTGTATGCTTGCTCTGATAACAGCATGGTTTCAACCTTAATGATTGACCGTCAGATCAACGGTCAATTTCACCAAAAACGATATCCTGCGTGCCGATGATGGTCACGGCGTCCGCAATCATGTGCCCCTTGGCCATTTCGTCCAGGCCCTGCAGATGCGGGAAGCCCGGCGCGCGGATCTTCAAGCGGTAGGGCTTGTTGGCGCCGTCGGACACGATGTAGATGCCGAACTCGCCCTTCGGGTGTTCGACCGCGGCATAGGCTTCGCCGGCCGGCACGTGGAAACCTTCGGTGAAGAGCTTGAAGTGGTGGATCAGCTCTTCCATGCTGGTCTTCATGTCGACGCGGTGCGGCGGGGCCACCTTGTGGTTGGTCGTCATGACCGGACCCGGGTTGTTGCGCAGCCACTCGATGCATTGCTTGATGATGCGGTTCGACTGGCGCATTTCCGCCACGCGCACGAGGTAGCGGTCATAGCAGTCGCCGTTGGTGCCGACGGGGATGTCGAAGTCGAGCAGGTCGTACACTTCATACGGCTGCTTCTTGCGCAAGTCCCACGCCACGCCGGAACCGCGCAGCATGGCGCCGGTGAAGCCCATGGCCATGGCGCGCTCGGGCGAGACCACGCCGATACCGACCAGGCGCTGCTTCCAGATGCGGTTGTCGGTCAACAGCGTTTCGTATTCGTCGACGTAGGTCGGAAAACGGTTGGTGAAGTCTTCGATGAAGTCGAGCAGCGAGCCCTGGCGGTTTTCGTTGAGCTTGGCCAGTTGCGCCGCATTCTTCAACAGCGATACCTTGTGCTGGGGCATCGCATCGGGCAGATCGCGGTAGACGCCGCCCGGACGGTAGTAGGCCGCGTGCATGCGCGCACCCGATACCGCTTCGTAGCAGTCCATCAAATCTTCGCGTTCGCGGAAGGCATACAGGAACACGCCCATCGCCCCCACGTCGAGCGCATGCGCGCCGATCCACAGCAGGTGGTTCAGCAAGCGCGTGATTTCGTCGAACATGACGCGGATGTATTGGGCGCGCAGCGGCACTTCGATGCCGAGCATCTTCTCGATGGCCATCACGTAGGCATGCTCGTTGCACATCATCGAGACGTAGTCGAGGCGATCCATGTAGGGCACCGACTGCAGGTAGGTTTTTTGCTCGGCCAGCTTTTCGGTGGCACGATGCAGCAGGCCGATATGCGGGTCGGCGCGCTGAATCACTTCGCCGTCGAGCTCCAGAACCAGGCGCAGCACACCGTGCGCTGCCGGGTGCTGCGGACCAAAGTTCAACGTATAGTTCTTGATTTCTGCCATGTCATTTCATCCCGTATTGCTCTTCGCGGATCACGCGCGGCACGTTTTCACGCGGTTCGATGGTCACGGGCTGGTAGACCACGCGCTTTTGCTCGGCGTCGTACTTCATTTCGACGTAGCCGGACACCGGAAAATCCTTGCGGAAGGCATGGCCGATGAAGCCGTAGTCGGTCAGGATGCGGCGCAGGTCGTTGTGGCCGTCGAACAGGATGCCGAAGAAGTCGAACGCTTCGCGCTCGTACCAGTTGGCGGCATTCCAGATGTCGGTGACGGAAGCGACCAGCGGGAAGTCGTCGTCGGGGCAGAACACCCGCACGCGCAGGCGCCAGTTGTGCTTGATCGAGAGCAGGTGCGACACCACGGCGAAGCGCTTGCCTTCCCAGATGCCGTCGCCATATGTCGAATAGTCGACACCGGCCAAATCGATCAACTCCTCGAAATGCAGGTCGGCGTGGTCGCGCAGCGTCTTCATGGCGCCGGCGTAATGGTCGGCGCCGACCACGATGGTGATTTCGCCGAGCGCAGTCGTCAAGCTCTGGACCTGCTCGCCCAAGGCACTCTTGAGCGCGGCTTCCAGAGTTTCAAGTTTGGTCGTCATAATGTGTGCGTCGCCTGCGGGTTATTTACGGGCGATCGTGTTGGTGCGCTTGATCTTGGTCTGCAATTGCATGATGCCGTACAGCAGCGCTTCGGCCGTGGGCGGGCAGCCCGGCACGTAGACGTCGACCGGCACGATACGGTCGCAGCCGCGCACGACGGAATACGAATAGTGGTAGTAGCCGCCGCCATTGGCGCACGAACCCATGGAGATAACCCAGCGCGGCTCGGCCATCTGGTCGTACACCTTGCGCAGCGCGGGCGCCATCTTGTTGCACAGCGTGCCGGCGACGATCATCACGTCGGACTGGCGCGGACTGGCGCGGAACACGACGCCGAAGCGGTCGAGGTCATAGCGCGATGCGCCGGCATGCATCATTTCGACGGCGCAGCAAGCGAGACCGAACGTCATCGGATACATCGACCCGGTACGGGCCCAATTGATCAGCTTGTCCACCTGGGTGGTGGCAAACCCTTCGCTCAAGTGACCTTCAATAGCCATAGAATAATCTCAATGCGTTCTCAGTGCGTTTAAGGCGTCACTCCCAGTCAAGGGCGCCTTTTTTCCAGATATACCAAAAGCCGACGGCGAATTCGACGATGAACACGAACATGGTCACGAAGCCGGACCAGCCGAGATCGCGCATGGCGGCGCCCCAAGGGAAGAAGAACGCCGTTTCCAGATCGAACAGGATAAACAGGATGGCGATCAGGTAGTAGCGCACGTCGAACTTCATACGCGCGTCCTCGAACGCTTCGAAGCCGCATTCGTACGGAGAAAGCTTTTGTGCGTCGGGCTTATTGGGGCCGATCAACCAGCCGAGGACTTGCGGAAGGACGCCGACACCGATGCCGACCAGGATGAAGAGTAAGACAGGTAGATAGTTTTCGAGGTTCACGGTAATTGCGTAATACGCCGGTTGTTGAACGATTGCTGCTACAGATCAGCGCGACAGAAACAAAAATACTAAGCGCTCTAACGAACTATCAACCAAGCAACAAATTTCTCGATAAAAAGCCAGCTCGGATATTTCTTCGTTGCTGGCTTTATTTTCTCATTACATTGCGTGTTGCGTTTTGTCTGGTGCCGACGGCGAGACTCGAACTCGCACAGCTTGCGCCACTACCCCCTCAAGATAGCGTGTCTACCAATTTCACCACGTCGGCCTAAGCTCAGTATTTTAACCTGTTTTGATACCTTTGTTCAACGCACAAATTGCAGTAAATCAATGCGCACCGCGTTTATTTTCGATACTGCCGTCAACTTCCCGACAAATTCCGATATCGGCACGCGAATGGTGCCAATTATTTTTGCGCCGGAGCGGGTTGCGACGCTGCCGGAGCCGATTTTGCAGCCCCTCCGACAGGCGCGGATGCCGCCGCGGAAGCCGCAGGAACCGAGGCTGCCGGCGTGGACGCAGCAGGAGTCGCGGCAGGCGACGGAGCGGTTGTCGGCGCAGTTGCCGGAATAACGGCATCAAGCGAATTCGCGACCACGTGCGTACCCGAATTCAGGTAAGCCAAACCCAGCGTCGATGCGAAAAAAATCGCGGCGGCAACACCGGTCGACTTCGACAGGAAATTCGACGAACCGCTGGCGCCAAATAAGCTGCCAGAAGCGCCGGAACCGAAAGCGGCCCCCATGTCGGCGCCCTTGCCGTGCTGCATCAACACCAGAGCGACAATGATCAAGGCGGAAATCACCTGGATCAACATAACCAAATTAACGATCATTGCATTCCTTCAATATTTTCCCATTGCTGGGGTTGAATCACGGAGCTGCTGCTCCCCTACTTTTGCCCTGCCCGCTTTCGCAGAACCGCCAATGCCTGCCTTAGGCCTTCACCGGCTGCGCTGCCCGCGCAATTGCAAGAAAATCTTCCGCCTTCAAAGACGCGCCGCCGATCAGGCCGCCGTCGATATCGGGCATCGCCAGCAATTGGCCCGCATTGTCAGGCTTCATGCTGCCGCCATACAAAATCCTTACCTGCTGCGCCGCATCCGCGTTCTTTGCGGCGATCATCGCACGCAGCATTTCGTGCACGGTTTGCGCCATGCGAGGCGTGGCGGTAATGCCGGTACCGATGGCCCACAACGGCTCGTAAGCCACCACCACGCGCGCCACGTCACCATCTTCGATCGCCTGCAGCACCGCTTCCAGCTGCG
>DASVYZ010000470.1:0-6772 GCA_036391935.1 Burkholderiaceae bacterium
AAGCTGCTGGCGATTCTCGGGCCTCTGGAGACGTGCGAGAGGCCTGCCAAGATCAAAAAGAAAAAGGCGCCTCCGCGCGCCTGATAACGCTTTACCGACGGTGTACGCTACGTGGGCGAGTTGACCGACGCAAACACAACGGCGAAGGCGTGAAAGCCTGCGAGAACGGCACGCGTGATGTTGGCAGCCTATGCGTGCGCAACGACGACCGGGGCCCCGATCAAGGTGACAATGCCTTCGCTCGCGTTCGTCAGCGCCGCCGCAGTGGGGACGCCAACATGTCTTTGCCTATTCGGCCCGGAGACTGCATCCATCCCTGCTTTGAACAAGGTTTTCTTGTACCTCACGCGCGCCAAGCCGCTTTTTTCTTGTCGGGGACCGATTTTATTGTCGAAGTGACGACTTTATTGTCTTCCGCGAAGTCATGAGTAAACTCACCCCACCACCTCCAGACCACCTCAAATTGACAACAAAGTGGTCTGGTTCGCAATACCCACCTCTATTTCGATTTTCCACCTTCGCCCCGGCACAAGCGGGCATGACCGGCATCACATAAGGAATGCACTTTCCATTCTAAAATCCTGAAAAATCAGGCCTTATTTCGCATCGCATCATGCCGATGCAACATTTTCACATGACTTGCCATGCGGCATGCCGCGCCGCAACTGGTACGCAAATGGTCTAATATTTCCAAAACCACTTGACGCTGTTTTGACGCAAACGCATCCTTGATTTCAGCTGCACAAAGAAATTATTTCAGCAGCGGTTGGCAAGCATATGTGACGCGGGGCTTGCGGCTTTGAGGAGAATCGGCTTTACCGGGGTGCGGACAGCCAAGCATGAGGCTTGCGAGGCCTGGCGCCACCATCCCCTCTGCCGGCACACGGCGGCAGGCGATTCCCGCATACCGTCACGCTTCTCGCATTTCATCAATCGATCGAGGAGAGACTATGAAGACGAAGGTATGTAGCGCCCTGGTTCTGGGCATGATAGGCAGCATGCTGGCCGGTTGCGGCGGCGGCACCAGCGACAGCAACGCGGCCGGTTCGGCCAAGCTGCAGGTGCGCACCAAGGCCAGTGTCCCGGCTTGCGTAGCCTGGGTTTCCGGCGGCACCTATACGGCCGGCGAAGTAGTCACCTACAACGGCTCGACCTACACGGCGCTGGTGAATCAAACCGATTACGCCGGCACTGGCTGGAACCCGACCGTGGGCAGCCTGTACAGCCAGGGAGGCAGCTGCAGCGGCACACCGACGCCAACACCGACCCCGACACCTACTCCCACCCCGACGCCAACACCCACTCCCACGCCTACCCCGACTCCTACGCCGACACCTACGCCGACTCCGGCACCGGGCTGCAACACCGCCTGGGTTTCCTCCACGGCTTACACCGGCGGCGCCAAGGTCAGCTACGCCAACGTGAACTACACGGCCAACTACTGGACCCAAGGCAACAATCCCTCGACTTCCAACGGCGGCGCCGGCAGCGGCCAGCCCTGGACCTCGAATGGCGCTTGCGGCGGCACACCCACCCCCACCCCGACGCCGACGCCGACGCCTACGCCGACTCCGACGCCCACTCCAACGCCGAATTTCGTGTTCAGCCAATACCAGGACGTGACGAACGACGCCAACTGGAACACGGGCGCGATCCAGACTTCGGTGACGGGCACCTCCGAATCCGTCACGCTGGCCATGCCCTCGCACAACACCACGCTGACCTGGGCCTTCGCCACCGGCGAGTGCGGATCGGAAAACTGGGCAGGCATCAGTTCCTCGCTGGAAGCCTCGAACGTGCAAACCTTCGTCAACGCCGGCAAGAAATACATCATTTCGACCGGCGGCCAGGCTGGCGCCTTCACTTGCGGCTCCGATTCGGGCTTCCAGGCCTTCATTGATCACTACTACTCGGCCAACATGGTCGGCGTGGACTTCGACATCGAGGACGGCCAGAGCCAGGCAACCATCGACGCCCTGGTCGCCCGCGTGAAGGTTGCCCAGGCCAACTATCCCAACATGCGCTTCTCGTTCACGGTGCCGACATGGGCGCCAAGCCCGTCGGGCGCAACGGTGGCAACCAGCATGGGTTCCAACTCGCCCAACCCCTTCCCTGCCAACGGCACCGGCTCCATGGTGATGGCATCGCTCAAGGCGCAAGGCGTGACCAAGTACTTCATCAACCCGATGGCGATGTACTACGGCGGCGTCAGCAACTCGGTCTGCGTGGTCGCCAACGGCCAGTGCGAAATGGGCCAATCGGCGGTGCAGGCGGCCATGGACGTGCATGACTACTACGGCGTGCCGTACAGCCAGATCGAAGTCACCCCGTCCTACGGCACGGTCAACTCCTCGGGCGAAGACTTCACGCTGGGCGACGTCGACATCCTGGCCAACTGGGCCAAGGCCAACGGCCTGGGCGGCTTGCACTTCTGGGCGCTGTACTACGACACCAACCTGACCTACACCAACGAATTCGTCAAAGACCTCGGTCTCTGACCGATTCGGCGGCAAAAGTTAAGACCGGCCTGGTTTCCGCCAGGCCTTTTTATTGTTTGGAGCATTCTTCCGTACAGACGCATTTCGCGCGCAGCACAGGGCCTTGTGGCGGCAATCCCGGAGCAATCGCAGGAAACCAATGGTCGAAGTCGAGGCAAGGCGGCGAGGTAGTCGACATTCCAGCCAGCCTTGATCCGTTTTTCGACGATGTCGAGTGTGGCGGCGTTGTCGTTGTTGAGCGGATTAAAGGCAATTTCCCCCATTCAGATCGACTGAATGCACGGACGCAGCAAGTGTTCTCCTTCGCCCGGATTTCTTCTTCGTTCGGCCTGAGCGTCATAAATTCGTTTTGGCGCAGCGACGGGACGATATCGACTTCTATAGTGGGATTGGTATTAACCAGATGTCATTAACCCTATAGGAGAGTCTTAACATGAGTGCAATCAAGCATGCGTTTCAAGAAGTGGGCAAGGGCATCGAGAATGCCGTCGAAGGTGTCGGCAAAGCGGTCGAGGGCGGCCTGAACGTCATCGGCGGTGCGCTGACCATGAATCCGAACGAGATCAAAAACGGTCTGGGCGAAATCGGCGGCGGGTTGAAGCAGGGCGTCAGCGGACTTGCCGAGGCTGCGGGCGGCGTGGTGGAGGGCGCCCTGGACGCCACTCCGCTGGGCGCCGGATTCAATGCGCTCACCGGCAACGCGCTGAACAAATTCGTCGATGGTGCGGCATCGGCTGCAGCGGGGATCGTGAACAGCGGCATCGACGGCGTCGGTGAGTTCGCCAAGGGCGCTGCCACCGGCAACATCGGCGAAATGCTCGGCGGAGCGTTCAAAGTAGGGCAGGTCGCCATGCTGGCGGTACCCGGCGCGGGGGAGGTCGAGGGAGCCGCAGATCTCGCCGCCTCGGCAGGCCTCAACCTCGCCAAGCAGGGGGTGGAACAGGAGGCAACCAATGTCCTGTGATCCCTCCATCCCTGGCGACAGCCTGCGTCAGCAGGTCATCGACCTGGCCAATGCAATGATGTCGGCACTGCAGGCCAATGACCTCGAGGGCGCCGCATGCAATCTGGAGTCTTTGCGCGTCCTGACCGGGCGCGCTCCCGACGACGCCGATGTGCTGCTGTTCCGGGTCCTGATCGCTGTTCAGCGCGGCCAAGCCCGCGAAGCGCTGCATTACCTCAACGATCTCGGCGAGGAGCATCCCGAACTGCGTGCGCTTTGCCTGTACTCCTTGCGCGAACCGTATTGGGAGGGACTGGCGCGCAGGGTCGCCGAGGACCCCGCCGCGAGCCAGCGCCCCGGGGCGGCCTATGCCATGCAGCGGATGCTGGACTGCCACGCTGCGACGGCTGAGTGGGTGCATTGAGATCGTGGCACTGCGGCTAACTCCCTTGCTCGACCTCGATGTGTACTACGAGGCCGACAGCATTCGGTTCGACCGCCGGGTTCTGAATGTCGTGACCCGGGAGGTGTTTCGCGAGACTTTCGCGCAATGCCTCTCGATCGGTTTCGAGGCCGACGGGAAGCCGATCGGCGGGGTTATCTTCGACGGCAAGGTTCCGCATATCGCTGTGCTGCCGCAATGGCGCGGGCGCTGGGGTACCCTGCTGCGGCCGATGTTGGCGTGGCTGTTCGCGATCAAGGACGACTTCCGCATCCATGTCGAATACCGCAATGCGCCGCTGCGGCGCTTCGTCGCCCACTGCGGCTGGCCGGTCGTCGATGCCGATTTGCACGGCACATTCCACCGTGTGACCCCCGACGGCGCGCGCGGGGCGGCGCGACTCGGCAATAAATGATCGGTAGCGGCAACCAGCCGATCTAATCTTGCAAGGGCGCCATGTGCGCGCTAGCCGAGGCATTGAAAACAGCATGCATCGGATGCCCGACGGCGCCTTGCGCGAAGACAGTTGCCGGATCCTCAATGGGGCTAGCGCAAAACTTCGCCATTATGAAATGAATGACCTTCAATCCGCCCCACAACGACAAAGCCGCCAAGCCCGGCTTTGCCGACAAACGGCTTAAGGCCGACTGGAAGGTCGACTACCTCGCTACATTGCTTGCGCTCCGATCATGGGCTTTATGCGATTGCTCCGGCTGCAATCCGCCGCGGGCTGGCATTTTCGCGGATTTCGAAATAATATATATCGTATGGTTAATTATTACGCGACAGCGCATTCCCCTCGAATCGCAGCGCGGCGCGTCAAGGAGGTTCCCCATGGCAAATTCAGAATACACGCTGCAGACGCGCAATGGCTATTCCCTCGTTGTGGAATATGGCCAGGGAGCAAGCCGCGAACCGGTCATCGTGCAATACGACGTGCGCGGAGCGGGCGGCCAATCGCAAGGGAAGTTTTTGCACCTGTACGATGCGGAAGCGAAATTCGACTTGTTGGCGCCGGGTGTTGCCGTGCCAAGGCCGCAAGTCTGGACCGTGAGCTAGCAAACGCAGGATCGCAGGTGAGCGAATGCCGCCCGCTATGCTCATACGCCGCCGTCACTTGGGCCGCTGCTTCGGCTCCAGGATCTGCCGCGCAATCCCGCGCAGGATATTGACCTCTTCCACCTCAAGCTGCGTGCGCGAAAACAGGCGCTTCAAGCGCGGCATGAGCTTCTTGGGATTATCCGCATTCAAGAATTCAATCGCGATCAAGGCTTCCTCCAGGTGCGCATACATACCCTCGATCTGCGCCACGCTGGCGGCTTCCCCCTGGAAGCCGATAGCGGAAGGCGTCAGCCGGCCGTCAACCTCGGCCATGCGGCACTCATAAGTCAACACCTGCACCGCCTGCGCCAGGTTCAGCGATGAATATTCGGCATTGGCCGGGATATTGATCAACACATTGCATTTCTCCACCACCTCATTGGGCAGGCCGAAGCGCTCGTTGCCGAACACCAGCGCGGCGCGCAATTCCTTGTCATTGGCGACATGGCCGGCGAACTGGCGCGGCGTCAGCACGGGCGGCGAGAATTCGCGCAGGCGCGCACTCACTGCGGCGGCGAAATTGCACCCCTCCAGCGCCTCGGCCATCGAACCGGCGATGCGCGCATTGTCCATCACGTCCTGCGCACCGCTGGCGAAAGCCACCGCCTCTTCCTGCTCGCGCGCATTCTCGAAGCGCGGGTTGACCAGCACGAGGTCGGAAAAGCCCATGGTTTTCATGGCGCGCGCGGCCGAACCGATGTTGCCGGGACGGCTGGTTTCGACCAGCACCACGCGCAGGCGGCGGAACAACGAGGAATTTGTGTCCAATGTGGGGGAGGTTTCGGTTTGGGGTGGATTCATTTAAAATAGAGGATTCCGCGTCAAAAGTTGTCACTTTTGCCGCATCGCTCCTTAATTCATTTGTATTGCGGTCTTGCCATGGCGGTTTTTATCGCCGGGCTGCCGCCATTTTAACGGAATCATCATGCATCCCATGCTCAACACGGCGATCAAGGCCGCTCGCCGCGCCGCCGCCATCATCAACCGTGCGTCGTTCGATCTGGACCGTGTCAAGGTCAGCGAAAAGGGCCACAAGGACTTCGTCACCGAAGTCGACCATGCGGCGGAACAAGCCATCATCGACGTGCTGATCGGCGCCTACCCCGACCATGCGGTGCTGGGCGAAGAATCCGGCCCCTCGGCCAATCTGCATGATGAGAACGAAAACGTCTGGATCATTGATCCGCTCGACGGCACCACCAACTTCATCCACGGGTTTCCCCAATACTGCGTCTCGATCGCGCTGCAGCAGCGCGGCCAGATCACGCAGGCGGTCGTCTACGACCCGACACGCAACGATCTCTTCACGGCCACCAAGGGCGCAGGCGCCTTCCTCAATGAAAAACGCTTGCGCGTTTCCCGGCGCGACAAGCTGGCCGACGCCCTGGTCGGCACCGGCTTCATGTATCGTGGAGACAAGGACGGCATGGACGAATACCTCAAGATGTTCCGCGTCATGACCGAAAACAGCGCCGGCCTGCGCCGCGCCGGCGCCGCCGCGCTCGACCTGGCCTATGTCGCCGCGGGCCGCCTCGACGGCTTCTTCGAAAAGGGCCTGAAACCCTGGGACATGGCCGCGGGCTCGCTGCTCGTCACCGAAGCCGGCGGCATCATGGGCACCTTTGCCGGCGAATCGGATTACCTCGACAAATCCGAAGCCATCGCCGCCACGCCCAAGGTGTTCGGCCAGATGGTGCCTTTGCTGGCGCCGTTCGCCAAGTAAACCGAAGGTGGCCGCTACGCCAAGCGGCCACTGCGGACGAATTCATTCGGAACCGCAAGCAACAA
>DASVYZ010000471.1:0-3275 GCA_036391935.1 Burkholderiaceae bacterium
CGTGCATGCCAAACAGATCATAAACAGGCTCTAAGAAAGGTTCCGCTCCTTGCGCGCTTCGACCGTCCTGCTGCTACGCTATCTGCACCGGTTGAGCGATTACAGGCGCAGCCTGCGCTCCGACCGGCATCTGGGCTACGTGCTGGCCTTTGTGGCCGGCGCCGTCAACGCCGGCGGCTTCCTGGCGATCGGGCAATACACCTCGCATATGTCGGGCATTGTTTCCAGCATGGCCGACCATCTGGCGCTGCGGGAATTCGCGCCGGCCTTGGCGGCGCTGGCGGCGTGGCTGGCTTTCGTCGCGGGTGCCGTCACCACGGCGCTGCTCATCAACCTCGCGCGGCGGCGCGGCCTGCGCAGCCAGTTTGCGCTGAGCTTGCTGGTGGAGGCGGGGCTGCTGTTGCTGTTCGGCCTGGCCGGCGCCAATCTGGCGGACATGCGCGAATTTCTTGCGCCGCTCACGGTCCTGCTGCTGTGCTTCATCATGGGCCTGCAAAACGCGATCATCACCAAGGCCTCCGGCGCCGTCATCCGGACCACGCACGTCACCGGCCTGTCGACCGATTTGGGGATCGAGCTGGGGAAACTGTTTTACTACAACCGGCGCGAACTTCCCGAGCTCACCGTGCGCGCCAATCGCGGCAAGCTCATGCTGCACGCGCTGCTGATCGCCTATTTTTTCGGCGGCGGGCTCGCCGGCGCGCTCGGCTTCAAGCATATCGGCTACAAGGTCACCATCCCCCTGGCGGTTTGCCTGGCCCTGCTGGCGATGGGGCCGATCCTGACCGACCTGCGCTCGCGCTGGAAAGCGCATCGGCGCGGCAGCGCATAGAACGCATGGCGTCGCAACGCCTGCGCTGCTTCTGATGATCGGGCGACGCCAATTGAGCAAATCCATGTCAAAATATACATTCCAAACGTCCGGATTCGATTTGGGATCAACTCATGAAGCACCCCTGTTCATTCGTCGTTGCAGCCGCGTTGGGATGTATTTGTTTCGTCGTCTGCGCGCAAACTAAAAGCCTTGGCACCGCACAGGCCATCACGCGTGACGCGCCTGAGGGCAGGGCATGCAACAAGGCAATCGAAACGTCAGCAAGCTCTTCCATCGATATGCCACGATAAGATATACCTACCCCTTATGGAGGTTTGGAGCAGCCGCTCCAGATAACAACTCATGCTTGAATCACAGCGCTACCGACGCGCCACATGGCGGGTCATCGTTTGTTCCCTTTTACTCACAGGAAGCCATTTCGCCATGTCCACGCCGCTCGACGATCCCGCCGATTACCGCGAACCACCCGCGCCGACCAAGCAAGTGCCGCTGCGTTTCGTGGTCCATAATTTCGGCGCGTACTGCTACAACACCTTGCATTGCAGCGTGATCTACAACAATCACGATTTCACCATTTTGGATAATGATGAGCCGAGCCCATCGCCAAACCCTGGCGAAAAGGAACATTGGACGGCGGGCACTCTTGGCATCAAGAACTTTCCGCCACCGGCTCAGGTGAAATGGACGGCGAAGGATGGCTCGACCCATGAGGCCTCCGTGGATATTGGGGCAATTTTCAAGGATGGGCTGATCTGGCACAACGTGCCCAAGGCGGACATGGCGGACTTCTATCGCGGCCCTTATGCCAGCGACCCAGGTATTCTGATCGTGGTGGACGATCGCACGGTCAGCGTTTATACGAAGACATTTATCCCCACCCTGACTGAGCAGACTCCCGGGAACAAGTACAGTTATCGTCGACACGATCTGCTGCTTGCCTGGTCCCACACATACTGATTGAAGGAGTGCATGCATGAGTGCTCAGGCAGAAGACAAATTGGACCCAGACGGCATCCAAAACGACGGCGTTTCAACCTACCCCGCCGATGCGCAGCGCCTGCAAACGTATGCGGACGCCGAACAGAAGCTGGCGCAGTTCCAGGCGCCGGTGTTTATCCATGCGGACAACCCGCACGAACGCCTGTACGTGGCCGCATTTGATGGCACTGGCAACGACAAGGACAAGGATCCGCAGCACGAAACCAATGTCGGCAAAATCTACGATCAAATTAACCGTCGCAATAGCGACCCCCGTATTCGAGGCGGCTATGTCGCCGGCCCCGGCACCGAGGACGGCTGGTTGGCCCGCACCTATGACGGCGCGACTGGGCACACCTATGAGCCGCGGCTGGAAGCGATGTACAAACAGTTCATTGAGCAGGCCAGCGACTGGAAGAACGAAGATCCGCAAGCCGACATCCGCCTCGCCGAAACGGGTTTCAGCCGGGGCGCGTCGCAGGCGGCGGGCTTTGCGCGCATGGTGCATGAACGCGGCATCCAGGACCCGGCCGGCGCGGAGTACACCAAGGATGCGGACGGGCGGATCACAGGCGTGCAATACACCAAGCCGCCATTGGTCGCACCGGGCCAAGTGGCCCAGGCCGAGATGTTGTTTGACCCGGTGAGCACGGGCGAACCCATGAAGCATGACCGCAGGCCGCCGCCATCGGTGGTCTCGGGCATGCAAATCATCGCGGAGGACGAGAAGCGCCCGGCATTCCCGTCCGACCATATCATTCGCCCCGGCCAGACGCCCGACGGGCGCTTTCTGGGGGTGACCGTGGCTGGCGCGCATTCGGACGTCGGCGGCAGCTATCACCGTGATGGCCTGGCCGCGCGCAGCGAGAATCTGGCGATCAATTATTTGAATGCGCTGAGCGATAAGCCGTTTCTCACGAACGTTGCCGAGCCGGCCGATCCGCGTCTGAACGTCGTGCATCGCTCCGAGGAAGGCTTCCCCTTCAATATTGATCCGCGGCACCATATCAACCGCGACACGGCGCAAGGCTACAACGAACGCGAGGTGCCGCAGGATATTCACATCACCCAAGAAAGGATTGGGCGGGATACGGTTTCCGTCGCAACGTATACGGAGAAACCCGGCGTGAGCGATGCGTTTCACGCGGAGCCGCGTGACGAAAAGCTGAATCAGCAGTTCAACTGGCAAACGGTGCAGACGGGGCAGCCTTCGCAGCCAGGCGAGCCCGGCAATCCGATTGCCAAGAATGGCGCCATCGACGGCGTCAATCCAAACGGCTATCTGCAAAACCAGGGCGGAGCCGGCACGTTGACCCTGGCGACGGCATCGGCGTTGCCGGTTGACGCCAGCCGCAAGGAGACGACCGACCATTTGCTGGCCGCGCTGTTGTCGGACGACCCTGCCGTGATGCATGCCGGCGTGGAGGCCGGCCTCAATACCCATGCGTCGCAACAGCTTCTG
>DASVYZ010000472.1:0-7791 GCA_036391935.1 Burkholderiaceae bacterium
GCTTCGACGCGCGGCTGGGTCTCAAGCTCGACCGCGCGCAAATGCCGATGCACCACGACCGCAAAGGCCAGGACGCCGAGCAATTCGGGCACCGTGAACAGCCAGAATACCTGCTCCCAGCCCAGCACCGGATTCATCGCCAGCGCGGCGGCGAGCACCAGCAGGCGTCCGCCCCATTGGATGACCAGCAGCCGTGTCAGGGTCTTCTGCAACACCAGGGCCTGCAGCACCGAGGAGAAATGCTGGAACATGGTCTCGGCGACGATGAAAAAGGCCAGGCAGGGCGCGAACGCGCCGTATTGCGACACCGCCAGCATGCGGCTCAGCGGGGGCCAGCACAGCCAAAGCGCAGCACCGACGGCGAAGCAGGCGGCGAGGCGCATGAGGCTGATACTCCAGATGAAACGGCGCAGTTCGCCGATTCTGCGATGCAAGCGCCCCTCGGGAACGTAGCGCGATACGACGCGCTCCATGCCGAGCCCGGCGACGATGCCGCACACCGCCACCAGCCCGCTCAAGGCGGTATAGGCGGCATAGTTGGCGATATCCATGAAACGCACCAGGAGGAGCACGATGGCAAAGCCGGCCACGCCGGCGGCCCCGCGGCCGAGCAGGTAATGCAGGGCCCCCTTGCGCACGTTTTCCTGGCGATAGGGGTCGTCTGCATTCATGTCGGCCCCTGCAACATCGATTGCCGCGTCCATGGTCAAAGGCCCGCGAGCCTGCGCCGCGTCTCGGGCGGCACGCTCTGCAACAAGTCTTCGATGAATTGTCCCTGCATGCGGTAGGCCTGTTCCGTGTTGCCGTCGCGCGAAGACACGCGCACCAGCAAGCCGTCCGGTATTTCGCCCTTGGCGGCATAGCGCAATTTGGCTTCCTTCTTGTCCCATTCATTGTTGACGGCGTATCGGCCGACCGTGAACCAATAAGTCACCGGTTCCTGCCATATGCCCTTGGTTTCCATGCGGCGCAACGGCAGATCGCCTTCGGCGGTGTGCAGGATCTCGCGCCGCTTCGACATGATCTGCAGGCCCTGCGCCGGATAGCAGCCTTCCGGGTCGTGCGCAGACAGGGCGTCGGACTGGTCGGCGCCATAGGGTACCGAGAGCATGATGAGATAGCCCTTGCTGTTGTAGTAGTTGCGCGTCAGAACCTGGGTATAGATCTTGTCCAGCGCGGCCTGCAATTCAGGGCTGACCTGCTGGAAGCGCGCCGTCTCGTCGAGCTTCCAGTCGCCGAACTGCCTGGGGATCAGGGTTTCGAGATTGACGCGCGGCCCGTCGTCGGCCAGATGATGGTGCGGCGTGATGGCGACGGTCGCGCCGGCGGCGGCGATCATGCACAGGCCGAGCAGCAGGTTGGATAATTTCAAGGGAAAGCGCATCATCGCCCTCCTCCACGCACCGTGGCCCGGCGCAGGCGCACGCCGCGCTGCAGCAGCGAATCGGCCGCCATGATCAGCGCCAGCGCCACCAGGAACAGGACCAGGCCGGCAAAGCGGTGGATGAAGCCCTGCCCTGCGGCATCGCCGCAATAATAGGTGATCAGGATCAGGCTCATCACGCGTATCACGTTGGCCGTGAACGAAATCGGCACCACGAGCAGGGCCAGCACCGTATTGCGCGTGACCGAGTCGTGCTTCACGAGATTCAGGTAGAGCAGGCCCAGCGCTTCGAGCGAGATCAGCGTATGCATGCCGGCGCAGGCGTCGGCCACCATCAACTGATATTGCCCGATCTGCAGGATCACGCCGGTGCGCGCGATCGGATAACCGAACCAGTACAGCACGTTATCGGCCACATACGACACCGCAATCTTCATCGGCAGCGTGACGGCATCAATGAAGAAGCCCGGCAAGGGCACCATGAAGCACAGGAAGAACAAGGGGAACCACATGGCCCGCAAAGCGCCGAGTCCGCGCGCGAACAGCAGCAAGCCGACGAGCACGAGGATTTGCGAGCCGATCTCGAACATCAAAATGTCTTGCGAACGGCCCAGCGCATAGGCCAGCAAGCCCAGGCCGAAGACGGTACAGCCTGCAACGCGCCGCGGCGGGCTGTCCTCGCGCAGGCGCAAGGCGGCGCGGTCGCGCCAAACAAGGTAGGCGGCGACCATCAGGATCAGCGGCCCCTGCGCCTGGTCGCTGTTTTCCCACAAGCCGTTGGCCAGGTCATAGTAGGTCGGCAGATACAGCACCGCCAGGCCGACGAATACCGGCCACCATTCGAGCAGGGGATCGAAGCTGATGCTGCCCGGCACGAAACCGCGATTTGCCGATACGCTGTTAGTCATGGTGGAAATGTCGCGCTCGCACGGCGGGCCCGCCGCCTTGCGCGCGCAGTCGAGGATTTCAGAGCCCGTTCAGCAAGGAACCGACGACGGCGACGTTGGAGTGCTGCAAACGTCCCGCCAAGCCTTGCAGCGCCGACAGTTGGGTCGCGTGGTTGCGCGCCACGATCAAGGCCGCGCCTGCGCGCGCCGCCACGGTTTGCGCATCGGCGCCCCTGGCGGCCGACGGCGTATCGATGATGATCACGTCATAGGACTCGCCATATTGCGCCAGGACGCTCGAGAACATCTCGCGCGCCAGCAGCTCCTGCGGATTGGGCGGCATGGCGCCGGCCGGCAGAACCGACAGGTCGAGCAAGGCGATGATCTTCTGCACTGCCGCCTGGGCGCCGACGCGTCCTGACAGCACCGCCGAGAGTCCGACGCCATTGTCGATCTTGAAGAGCTGATGCTGGCGCGGCGCACGCAGGTCGGCGTCGATCAAGAGGGTGCGCTCGCCCAATTGCGAGAACACCACCGCCAGGTTGGCCGCGACGAAGCTGCGCCCGTCGCGGTCCGAGGGGCTGACGATGGCGATGCTCTTGCGCGAGGCATCGGCATCGAACCAGCGCAGCATCAATTGCGTGCGCAAGGCGCGCAGCTGTTCGACGGCCGGAGAGAACGGACGGAACGCGGCGATGACCTCTTCCGACAGCGTCTGGTCTTCCACGCCGAGATAGGGGTAGTCGAACTGGCGCGCCAGGGCGAAATCGATGTCGGATTGCGTCAACAGGCCGAGCTTGATCGCGGCGTCGCCGAAGCGCAGCTTGGACAGCTTCTGTTCGCGCAAGACCTTTTCGGCGTCGATCGGCGTCAGGCGGCCGTTATCGACCAGGATCGCACCGATGGAGCGCTCGACTACCGGTTTTTGCTGAATGAGTTGCATGGGGTACTCCTTATCCTTAGTAAGCGGCCTGCAAGGCCGGCTCGCGGCGCCCGAACAAGCGACGCTTTTTCGGGAAACGCTCGGTCGCCAGTCCGCCCAGTACCGGAATGCCCATGTCGGCCAGGTCGTGCTCGGAACGCACGCGGCGGTCGAGCAATTCCATCAGCAGGGCCACCGCCATGCCCAGCATGCCGCCCAGGAAGATCGACGCGACGATGTTGAGCAGGATCTTGGGCTTGGACGGTTCCTCGGGCTCATAAGCGGGAGTCAACACGGCCACGTCGGTTTGATGCGTCTGGCTTTCCAGCGTGGTCTGCGACAGGCGCTGGTTGATGTTGTTATAGTCGTTCTGCGTGACTTCAACGTCCTTTTCCAGCACGTTCATTTCGTCACGCTGCTTCTTCAGGTCGAGCACGCGCTTCTTTTGCGCTTCCACCGCGGCACGCAATTCTCCTTCCTTCTGCGAGTTGACCATGGCGTTGGCGTTCAGGCTGCTCGCCACGGCGGCGGTCTCGGTGCGCAGCTTGGCCTTCAACTCTTCGATCTCGGCCCTCTGCTCCTTGATCTGCGGGTGGTTCTGGCCCAGCGTATTCGAGGCTTCGCGCAGCTTGCCTTCGGCCGCGGTGATTGTCGTGCGCAGGCTTTGAATGACCGGATTGTTCAATACGTCGGGGGCGGTATCGGGGTTGAGCGTGGCAACGTGCTCGCGCGACTGCGCCTCGCTGCGCTGCGCCTGCTGGATCGTCAGTTGCGCCATCAAGTCGTTCAGCCGCGCCGTTTCGGAATCGAGCCGCTCGTCAAGCTGGACCACGCCCTTGTCCTTTTGCATCTGCGACAGCTGGGCGTTCTGCTGCTCAAGCTTTTCCCTGACCTTCTTGGTGCGGTCGGCGAACCAATCTGTATAGCGCTTGGCCGGTTCCACCATCAAATCCACGTTGGTCTGCAGATATGCCTTGGCGAAGGTATTGGCCACAGCCGCCGCCGTCTTGGGATCGCCGGCGGTGAACTGGATGCTGATGACGTTGCTTTCCTTCGAGGGCTTGACGTCGAGCTTGCGCTGCAGCCTGTCGGCCATGTAGCCGACGAAGTCGGTACCCTTGCCTTCGGTGTCCTCGCGCCAGCGCGCAATCAGCGTCGGCTCCTTGTCGAAACCGAGCATCTGCACCACGGTGCGCGCCACGCGATCGCTGGTGAGAATGTCGACCTGCGTCGCCATGTAGCCCGGCAGGGCCGTCGGCTGCAGCATGGCGCCGATCACCGGGTCGGGATTCTTGACGTCGACTACGACCGTGGTTTCCGCGGTATAGGATTTGGGCAGGATGAAGCTCAGCGTCGTGGCCGTGGCCACCACGATCAGGAACACCCAGAAGATGACGCGGCGGCGCGCCAGCAGGATGGAAAAGATTTGCAGGAAGCTCATGGTATTTGCTTTCGATGTGGCTGAAGCCGTGGCGTGGCAGCGTCAGAACAGGCTTTCGTGCACGTACAGCACGTCGTCGGGTTCGATCTTGTCGGTCATCTCGGGATGGGATTTCTGCGTCTGTCCATTGGACAGGCGGCGCCGCAGTTCGATGTTGCGCTCGGTGCCGCGCGGCGTCAGGCCGCCGGCCTGGGCCAGCGCCTGGATCACCGTCATGTCGCGCAGGATCACGCCGGAGCCGGGCTTCTGCACTTCGCCGTAGATGTAGAACATCGGCGCCAGCGGCACGTAGATTTCGTCGCGCTCGCGGATGATGATGTCGTCGCTTTCCTTATTGTCGACGAAGATGCCGCTCAGGTTGACCTCCTTGCGAAACGGCTGGCCGTTGCGCACGCCTTTGACGATCACGCGGTCGCCGCCGGATTGGGCCACGCCGCCGGCCACCGCCAGAATCTCCGACAGCCGCAGGTTGGGCGTATCGAGCGGATACAGTCCGGGACGCGTCACCTGCCCCAGCACGGACACGAGGCTGCCCCGCACCGTGACGACGGTGATGTTGACCTGCGGGTTCTGGACGAAGCCGCCGTCCTTCAAGGCTTTGGCAATGTGCATTTCCCCCTCGGTGATGGTGCCGCCGCCGACCCGAACCAGCCCGACCATGGGGAAATTGATCGTGCCGTCCTCGCCGACGCGCGTATCGAGTGTGAGCTCGGGGCTGCGGAACACCGCGATGTGGATGGAATCGCCGGGCCCAAGGTGGAAGTCGCGCCTTTCCTCCGCGGCCTGGCTCTGCATGAAGCTCAGCATGAAAAAAGCGCCGAGCAAAAATTTAATGGTTTTAGCGATCACGTCCAATCCTTTTCCTTGGTTTCTCGTTCTGGCTTCAGGCGCCGCAAGGCATTATTTGATGCTGTGCGGGTCGACTTCAGCCTTGGCCTGGGTGGTCCCCGCCGCTGCTGCGGTTGCCGCTGTCGTTGCAGTCGCGGCGGCATCGGCAGGTGCCGCTGCCATATTCGTATCGCGGGCGGCGGCGGGCTTGTCTTCGACAGCGCCGGCGATGTCGGGGTTCAGATATTCGATCTTGGCGGTCGAATGCAGGCGCTTGAGTTCGGCATCGGCGGCTTCCTGGCCGTGCTTGTTGGCAAGGAATTGCGCGATTTCCGGCGCGGCGGCTTCGGCGCCGACCGGCATGTCCTTGACCGCCGTGACCGACATCAGGAGCGTCTTGCTGTCGTTATGCAGCAAAAACATCTCGGTCTTTTCCGGCCCCTGCATCTTGGAGAGGATCTGCGGCGGCAAGTCCTGCGAAGTGCGCATGGCCTGCGATTTCGCGTAGTCGATCTTGTGCGCATCGAGCCATGCCGCCACTTCGTCGAGCGATTTGGCGTTGTCCATCACGCCCTTCAACTCGTTGCTGAAATCCTTGGAAGCGACGACGAACTGGCGCATCTCGAACAGCTTGCGCTGCGCGAAGAACTCCGGGTGCGCAGAATAATAGGCGTCGATCTCGGCCTTGTCCGGCTTGGGCAGGTCGGCCACCTTGGTCTTCAGGTAAGCCTGGGCCAGGATCTGCGACTTGGCACGCTCGATCGCCTCGACCACATTGGGGTCGCGGTCGAGCTTTTGCTTGCGCGCTTCATCGACCAGTAACTGGCGATCCACCAGTGCCGAGACCAATTGCTTGCGCTGCGTCGCCGGATCGGCGTCCGCATTGCCGGCCTGGCGCAACTCCTCGTTGAGCTGATACACGGTGACTTCGTCGCCGTTGACCCGTACCAGCGCCTGGCCGGGCTTGCTTTCGCCGTCGCTGTGGCTGCAGGCGGCTAAACCAAGCGCAGCGAGCAACGAGGCAAATATGGCAGCATGCGCCACACCATGGCGGAACTTGGTGCGGCTTTTGTTCTGCTCCGCCTGTGCGGAAAGGGAAAAATTCGTTTTCATTTCGTTGTGCTGGCCAGGATGGTTGCGAAAGCCTGCGGACTTTTTCTCGTTTTTCTTGAATGAGATACCAACGATAGCTGAAGCGGAAAGACCGGCTTCGGGTAGCGCAGGAAGAAAAATGGCGAACCGGATAGCCCGCCATTCTTCCCTTACTTCATGGCATCTCGAAAAATCCGCTGCGCGGCTCAATCCTGGGCCGCTCGCCGGGATTTTTCAGAGATGCCACCGCTCTCAGCTGAAACGCGGAATGGCGGTCGAACCGCGGTTTTTGCGCGGCCGGACCTGATAGACCACGAAGCCGATACCGAGCAGCATGATGGCCCAGGTTTCGGGTTCGGGAACCGGCGACGGCACCTTCGTCACGTCGATCGTGAAGTTCACCTTGTTCGCAGGGAAAGCGATATCGCCAATGATGGCCATGTACTTGCCTGCGGATCCGGTGAACGAGCTCGTGCCGATACTGCCGCTATCGACTGTCACCCATTTGCCGCCGATGCTCTCATCGATGACATAGCCGGCCAGATTGAAACCGTTGCCTTTGCTGGAAGTCGCGAAGGTGGTGTCATAGGTACCGGCCGAGCCGATGCTGAAATCATAGGTGGCAAGGTCGAACATGCCATTCAGCTTGCCGGACTGATCCAGCACGGTAGTACCGGTTGCGGCAGCCATACCCGATGCACCGAGAAGCATGGTAGCCAACAGCAATTTGAGTTTCTTCTTCATACCGCTCTCCTTGAAACGAGATAAAAAACACACAATGACCATTAGCGACTTAGCAAGAAACCTGCCAAGACCAACGGGCCTTTGCGGCGATGTCTACTGCCTTCCCCAGCATGCCTTTAACAATTCCCTGCATACTTTGGGTGCGAACTGCACCAAAATGTTGCCGTTTTTATTAGAATTGCCTCTTCGACATTTTTTAATGTCAAAAGATTAACTTTAGAATCGCAACTCTACACATTCAATACAGACCTGTCAAAGAGATATTTGTGACAATTTTTTGAACTTTTCAGTAAGCATTGTTGCGACGCAATACTTCACGGACGGTACGCACGATAATCCAGAGATCAAGCGGGAGAGACCAGTTTCTGAGGTAGTCAAGGTCATATTCGATGCGCGATTGCATCTTCTCGAGTGTGTCGGTTTCGCCACGAAATCCGTTGACTTGCGCCCAACCCGTGATGCCCGGCTTGACCTTGTGGCGCAGCATGTAGCC
>DASVYZ010000473.1:0-1844 GCA_036391935.1 Burkholderiaceae bacterium
CCAGTCCTGCAACACGGGCGTCAAGTCGCCTCTCGCCATGTGCGGCTGGGCCAGGTCTTCCGGGATATAGGCGATGCCATGGCCGGCCAGCGCCGCCTGCAGCAGATGCGGCGTGGTGTTCATTACCAGACGCCCTTGCACATGTATTTCGACTTCCTTGCCGTCCCGTGCGAATTCCCAGGCATAAAGCCCGCCATGGGTTGGCAGGCGCAGGTTGATGCAATCGTGGCGCGCCAGGTCTTGCGGCAGCAGGGGCGGCTCGCGCCCGGCCAGATAGCTTGGCGCGGCGATTGCGGCCATGCGCCGGTCCGGTCCGATGCGCACGGCGATCATGTCCCAGGCCACGCGGTCGCCGATGCGCACGCCAGCATCGAAGCGCTCGGCCATGATGTCGATCAAGCCGTAATGGATGCCGATCTCGATCTTGATGTCGGGATAGTCGTGCAGCAGGGGCTGCAGGCGCGGCCAGACGACGGTGTCCACGGCGTGGTCGTGCGCCGTCAGGCGTATGGTCCCGGCCGGCTTTTCGCGCAGGGCGCTCAGGGCCGAAAGCTCGAATTCGATGCCGTCGTAATGGTGCGCGATATTGGCCAGCAGCCGTTCGCCCGCCTCGGTCGGTGAAACGCCGCGCGTGGTACGCGCCAACAGGCGTATGCCCATGCGTTCCTCCAGGCCGCGGATGGTATGGCTCAGGGCCGATTGCGTGACTCCGATCTGCGCTGCGGCACGGGTAAAGCTGCGCTCGCGGGCCACCATGATGAAGGCCTGGAGATTGTTGAAATCGACGCGCGCCATTCATGAATTTTACTCATAACTAATTACAAATGATAGTACCTATATAAATAACTGCAAGCCGCTTATGCTGCCTTCGTGAAAATGAGGCCATCTGGCCATGCCATATTTACAAGGAGCAACATCATGAAAATCAAACGAAGCGGCAGCCAGCCTTCTACCAAGGGGCCGGCCGAATGGTTCACCGGCACGGTGCGCATCGCCCCACTGTTCCAACCCGAGAAAGGTGCTCGTTCCGCCGGCAGCAGTGTGAGCTTCGAACCGGGCGCGCGTCCCGCCTGGCACGCCGTCCGCTGGGCCAGACACTGATCGCGACGGCCTGCTGCGGCCTCGGCAGAGCATGTGAGCGATGCGCAGTACGCCCTACGACGACGCCATCGGTTCTGCCTTATACTGGAAGCCGATCATTTCTCACACTCGACACCCGCCATGCAAGACAAAACCCGCTTCGAAGGGACGGACAGCTACGTCGCCACCCATGACTTGAAACTTGCCGTCAATGCCGCGCTCACCTTGCAGCGCCCATTGCTGATCAAGGGTGAACCAGGCACCGGCAAGACCATGCTGGCCGAAGAAGTGGCTGCGGCGCTGGGGATGCCGCTCCTGCAGTGGCACATCAAGTCGACCACCAAGGCGCAGCAGGGCTTGTATGAATACGATGCGGTGTCGCGCCTGCGCGATTCGCAGTTGGGCGACGAACGGGTCAAGGACATCCACAACTACATCGTCAAGGGCGTGCTCTGGAACGCCTTCACGGCGGAAAAACAGGTTGTGCTGTTGATCGACGAGATCGACAAGGCCGACATCGAATTCCCCAACGACTTGCTGCGCGAACTGGACCGCATGGAATTCCATGTCTATGAAACGCGCGAAACGATCAAGGCGGCGCATCGCCCGCTCGTCATCATCACCTCGAACAATGAGAAGGAATTGCCCGACGCTTTCCTGCGTCGCTGCTTCTTCCACTACATCAAGTTTCCCGAGCGCGACACGATGCAGAAGATCATCGACGTGCACTATCCGAACATAAAGCAAAAGCTGGTGAGCGAGGC
>DASVYZ010000474.1:0-2372 GCA_036391935.1 Burkholderiaceae bacterium
GGTCTTTTTGCAGCGCCACGTCGATCAGCCGTTCCAGTGTCGACGGCAGCAGCGGGCGGCGCGTGCGCAAGGGCACGTGCGGGTGGTTGCTGATCTGGAACATCAGGGTCATCAGGTTGTCCGACTGGAACGGCCGTTCGCCGCTCAGCATCTCGTACAACATCACGCCCAGCGAAAACATGTCGGAGCGCGCGTCGAGTTCGCGTTCGGCGATCTGCTCGGGCGACATGTAGGATGGCGAGCCGACCATGCCGGTCAATTGCGTGGTCTGGCTGTTGACGAAATGCGAAGCGCCGAAATCGCTGATCTTGATGTCGCCGCTCTTGGTCAGCATGATGTTCTCGGGCTTCAAGTCTCGGTGCACCAGGCCGCGCGCGCTGGCATAAGCCATGGCCATGCAGCACTTGAAGGCGATCTGCAGCACGGTCGCCATGGGCAGCAGCGTGTCGGGCTTGATGTGGTTCGACAGCGGTGCGCCGTCGACGTATTCGAGTACGAGGTAGGCGCTGTTCTCGTCCTGCACGGCGTCGAGGATGCCCATGATATAGGGGTGCTGCAGCTCGCGCACCAGGCGCGCCTCGTTCATGAACATGTTGCGCACGCGGCCGGCATAGGTCTGGTCGCGCAACAGGTCGCGCTTCAAGACCTTGAGGGCGACTTGCGTTTGCGTGAACGGGTCGAAGGCGAGGTAGACGTCGGCGGTCGCGCCGCCGCCGAGGCGGCGCAGGATTTGATATTTGTTGAGTTGGTCCATGCAGGTGTTCGGTATGGCAATGTCGGATTATTGTGTCGAATAATCGTACAGCGGTTTGCCCTTGTCTACGGTGTGGACGGTAAACAGCTTCAGGGATGTGTCGCCCACCACCTTGAAGCCGCCGTGCTTCACGTCGCGCAGATTCAGCAGCGTGGTGCCGGTGGCGAGCGTGATCGGCGCCTTGCCCGGCATTTGCACTTGCGCGCCCTGGATCACGTAGGCGGCTTCGATGCCGTGGTGGAAGTGGGGATCGATCACGTCGCCGGGTTTGTATTCGGCGGTCGAGGCGATGACTTCCATGCCGGGAGCGCCGGATAGATCGGCGCGCTTTTGTTCCACGCGTTGCGGGGAGTCGTTGAGGGTCTGGGCGGTCAGGCCGGTGGCGAGGCCGGCGCCGAACAGTGCCAGGCAGGATGCAATGCGGATCAAGGTTTTTTTGTTCACGGAGGGCTCCAAATGGCTTAACTTCCCTCCCCCGCAGGTGCTGAAGGCGGGCGAAGGGGGACTGTGCGCCAACGTAGTGTCTACCTGAACCCTCCCAGGGTCAAGCGGAGGCGCTCAACCCGTGCGCATCGCCGCCTTCAAGCGCTCCAACCCCGCCCGGCTGACCGGCAACTCAGCCCCGTCCTTCAACACGACACTTTGCACATCCTTGGAAATCCGTCCCATACTTTGCACACTCTCCACATTGACCAGGTGGCTGCGGTGTACGCGCACGAATTGCGCATTGTCGAGCTGGGTTTCAAGGTCTGACAGGCTTTGCGTCTTCATCCAGGTTCTGCCTTCGGCATGCACTACGATATAGTCGTCCTGCGCTTCCACGTAATCGATCAGGGCGACCGGGACGATATGGTTTTGCCCGCGGTCGCGAATTACCAGGCGGTTGAGCCGGGATTGCGCCACCAGTTGCGCCACGCCTTGCGCCGGCTGGCCCAGCCGCTGGCGCGCCTGGGCCAGGGCTTCGTCGAAGCGTTCCTGCGAAAACGGCTTCAACAGGTAATCGACCGCGTGCAGGTCGAACGCCTTCAAGGCATATTCGTCGTAGGCGGTGGTGAAGATCACGCCCGAGCGCCGCCCGGTCTCGGCCAGCACTTCCAGGCCGGAGAGCTTGGGCATCTGGATGTCGAGCAGAATCAGGTCGGGGTTGAGCCGGTTGATGTCTTCCAGCGCCTGCAAGCCGTGTTCGCTTTCGCCGACGATGTCGATGTCGGCATGTTTGGCCAGGAATTCGCGCACCAGGCGGCGCGCCAGGTCTTCATCATCGACGATCAGGCAACGGTAGGTCATGGATTGCTCTCAAATGGCAGGGTCAGCGACACGGCGAAGCGGCCTGGCGCTTGGCTGCCCCATTGTACCCGTGCGCGGTCGCCGTACAGTGCGGCGCAGCGGCGGCGGATGTTTTCCAGGCCCGTGCCGGTTCCTTGCGGCGTGCCGGCATCGGCATCCATCGGATTTTCCACTTCGATGTGGAGCCACCCGTTTCGCTGTGTCACGCGCACCTCGATCATGCCGCCATCGGCCAGCGTGCGGATGCCGTGCTTGATGGCGTTTTCCAGCAGCGGCTGCAGGATCATGGGCGGGATTTGTGCTTTCAACTCTTCTTCGCCCGCTTCCATCG
>DASVYZ010000475.1:0-2633 GCA_036391935.1 Burkholderiaceae bacterium
ATCGACCGCATGATCAAGGGTTTGCGGGCGAAAAAACACGCAGGCGACGCGTGGGATAGCTTGCGCGAACTGGGTATGCGGATCGCGCGCGGGACGCCCGTCTAAGGTACACTTTAACTCCCCCCGTCCGCAGGCGGGAGAGGGAGTATCAGTCACTCGTGGCATTGAACATGGACATCGCAAACTACATGCAACAAATCGGCCGCAATGCGCGCGCAGCCTCGCGCGCCATGGCCCGCGCCGATACCGCCGCCAAGAACCGCGCGCTCGCCCTGATCGCCGCCGCCATCCGGCGCGACGCCGAACTGCTGCGCGAAGCCAATCGCAAGGACCTGGATGCCGCGCGCGCCAACGGCCTGGAACCGGCCATGCTGGACCGCCTCACCTTGTCGGACAAGGCCATCGCCACCATGGCCGAAGGGCTGGAACAGATCGTGGCCCTGCCCGACCCGATCGGCGAAATCTCGAACATGAAATACCGCCCGACCGGCATCCAGGTCGGCCAGATGCGCGTGCCGCTCGGCGTGATCGGCATCATCTATGAAGCGCGTCCCAACGTGACGGTCGATGCCGCCGGGCTGTGCATCAAGAGCGGCAATGCCACCATCCTGCGCGGCGGTTCGGAAGCAATCCATTGCAACCAGGCGCTGGCCAAGATCGTCAAGGAAGGCTTGCAAGGCGCAGGCCTGCCAGCCGAAGCGGTGCAAGTGGTCGAAACCACCGACCGCGCCGCCGTCGGCGAATTGATCACCATGACCGAATATGTCGACGTGATCGTGCCGCGCGGCGGCAAGGGCTTGATCGCGCGCCTGATGCAGGAATCGAAAGTGCCGATGATCAAGCACCTGGACGGCATCTGCCACGTCTATATCGACGACAAGGCCGATTTCACCAAGGCAAGGGACGTGGCCTTCAATGCCAAGTGCCATCGTTACGGCACGTGCAACACGATGGAGACGCTCCTGGTCGCGCGTGACGTCGCGCCGCAGATTCTGCCGCAATTGGCCGAGCTGTATCAGGCCAAGGAAGTCGAGCTGCGCTGCGACGACGAAGCATACAAAATCCTTGCCGGCTACCCGCACCTGAAGCAGGCAACGGCCGAGGATTGGGATACCGAATACCTCGCGCCAATCCTGGCCGTGAAGGTCGTCGCCGACACCGATGAAGCGATTTCGCACATCAATACGCATTCTTCGCAACATACCGATTCCATCGTCACCGAAGACTACACGCGCGCCATGCGCTTCCTGCGCGAGGTGGATTCGGCTTCGGTCATGGTCAATGCCTCGACGCGTTTTGCCGATGGCT
Source organism: Burkholderiaceae bacterium (assembly GCA_036391935.1). Classification (GTDB taxonomy): domain Bacteria; phylum Pseudomonadota; class Gammaproteobacteria; order Burkholderiales; family Burkholderiaceae_D; genus PKWO01. Next base: position 1,309 of record DASVYZ010000475.1, read on the forward strand.
TCGAATACGGCCTCGGCGCCGAGATCGGCATCTCGAACGACAAGCTCCATGCGCGCGGGCCGGTGGGGCTCGAAGGCTTGACCTCGCTCAAGTACGTGGTGTTCGGCCACGGCGAAGTGCGTCAATAGGAGCCGGCATGCTTTGGATCAAGGCGCTGCACATCGTCTTTGTCACTTCCTGGTTCGCCGGCCTGTTTTACCTGCCGCGCATCCTGGTCAATCTGGCGATGGAAACCGACCAGGCCGCCACGGCACGATTGCTATTGATGGCGCGCAAGCTATACCGCTTCATGGGCATGCTGGCCGTGCTGGCCTTGGTTTTAGGGCTGACCTTGTGGCTGTATTTCGGCATCGGCAAGGGCCCGGGCAACGGCTGGCTGCATGCCAAGCTGGCCCTGGTGGTGGTGCTGATCGGTTACCACCATGCCTGCGGCTCGCTGCTGAAAAAATTCGAGCGCGGCGAAAACAAGCGCAGCCATGTATGGTTCCGCTGGTTCAATGAAGTACCCGTGCTGGTCTTGCTTGCCATCGCGATTCTTGTCGTCGTCAAACCTTTCTGAACAAAGGGCGCCCGTCATGCCGAAAGTCTGCGAATACTTCTTTGCGCCGCACTCGCCATGGGCTTACCTGGGCCATGCCCGCTTCGTTGCGCTGGCGCAAAAGCATGGCGTGCAGATCGAGATGAAGCCGTGCGACCTGGGCAAGGTATTCAACGTCTCGGGCGGCTTGCCGCTGGCCAAGCGCGCGCCGCAGCGCCAGGCTTACCGCTTGGTGGAATTGAAGCGCTGGAGCGAATTCCTCGGTTTGCCGCTGAACCTGCAGCCGAAGTTCTTCCCCGTGCCGCCGGACCTGGCGGCCAAGTTCATCATCGCGGCGCAACTGGCACATGGCACCAATACCGCGCTCGAAGTCGCGGGAGCGGTGATGACTGGTCTGTGGGCGGAAGACAAAAACATCGCAGACGCGGATACGCTGGCCGGCATAGGCAACGCGCTCGACCTTGACGGCAAGGCGCTGGTCAAGTCTGCCGAAACGGCCAGTGCGCAGGCGGAGTACGATAGATTTACCGATCAGGCGATGGCTGCCAATGTGTTCGGCTCGCCATGGTATGTGGTCGATGGCGAATCGTTCTGGGGCCAGGACAGGCTGGATTTTGTAGAACGGGCATTTGCCAAGTAAATACTCCCCTCGCAATCAGGCGGGAGAGCGGCTGGGGGTGAGGGAGCTTGCGATCTGACTGCGCTTATCGAGACCAAATTGGCGAGCAAAAGCCGATTTGTAATCGCGAGCGCAGCCGGTACATGACATCCCTCATCCCCACCCCTC
>DASVYZ010000476.1:0-2883 GCA_036391935.1 Burkholderiaceae bacterium
CACGATCAATTATCTCGAATTCGACGGCCGCGAATATGCGATCGCCTTTGTGCGCGACGTGTCCGAGCGCAAGCGCGCCGAGCAGAGCTTGAACGAAAGCTACCAGAAGCTCAAGGAGAGCAACCGCAAGCTCGAAGAAATGCACCAGCAGTTGCTGCAGTCGGAAAAGCTCGCCTCGATCGGCCAGCTCGCCGCCGGCATGGCGCACGAGATCAATAACCCGATCGCCTTCGTCCATGCCAACCTCGGCACCTTCCAGGAGTACGTTGCGGGGCTGCTGCAGCTGATCGCGCTGTATGAGCGTGCCGAACCGTTGCTGGCCGGACAGGCCGACCTGCTGGCCCAGCTGGAGCGCCTGCGCACGCGGATCGACCTGGCCCACCTGCGCAGCGACGTGAACGACCTGCTGGCCGAATCGCAGGACGGCGTGCAGCGTGTGCGGCGCATCGTGCAGGATTTGAAGGACTTTTCGCGCGTCGGCGAAGCCGAGCGCCAGCGCTTCGACCTCCATCCCGGCCTGGACAGCACGCTCAACATCGTCAATAGCGAATTGAAGCAGAAGGCGGAAGTGGTCAAGGAATACGGTAAGCTGCCAGCCATCGAGGGCGTGCCGGCCCAGATCAACCAGGTGTTTTTGAACCTGCTGGTCAATGCCGGGCAGGCGATCGTGAGCGAGGAGGGGGGACGCATCGTCATCCGCACCGGATGCGAGGACGGCTGGGTCTGGATCGAAGTGGAAGACAATGGCGTCGGCATACCGGCGGACAACATGACGCGCATCTTCGAGCCGTTTTTCACCACCAAGCCGGTAGGCATGGGAACCGGACTCGGACTGTCGCTGTCGTATGGCATTGTGGCGCAACACGGCGGGCGCATCGACGTGGCGAGCAAGGTGGGCAAGGGGTCCACGTTTCGCGTCTGGCTGCCCGTGCATGCGCCTGAGGCGAAGGTGTGACAGACTCTCGGTAGTTGCCCCATCCTGCCGCGCTCGGTATGATGGTAGTCGATAGCCAAGGCGCCCGATCACATTACCGAATCGATTGGCAATCCAATTGATTTGCCCCCCAACAAGAAAAGGAGCATCCCATGCTGGCCAATAACGTCAAGACCGTCAGGAACGATATGAAAACCCTGCTGCGCGATGCGCAAGAATTGTTCCGCGAAGCCACCGTCGCCGGCGGCGACAAGGCCGAAGAGTTGCGCCAGCGCGGCATCGGCCTGCTCGAAGCCGCCAGTGCCAAGGCGCAGGAGTTGCAGGCAGCCGCCATCGAAACCGGCAAGGAGGCCGCCAAGACCACCGACGAATTCGTGCATGAAAATCCGTGGAAAGCCGTCGGCATCGCCGCCGGCGTGGGCTTGATCGTCGGCTTGTTGCTTGCCCGCAAGTAAGCGGCCCGCCTCACTCTCCGCATTCTCGTGATGGAGCAAAAGCCGGCGGGCAAATCGGATACGCACCTGATCGCCGGATTGATCGGCGTCGTCAAGAATATGATCGGCCTGTTGCTCTCGCGCATCGAACTCGCTGCGCTGGAGCTGGCCGAGGTGCGCACGACGCTATTGAAGCTGTCGGTGGCGGCGGCGATCGGGCTGCTGGCAGCCTGGTTCGCGCTGGCTTACTGGAGCGTACTGCTGGTTTACCTGGCCTGGAACACGCTCGGTTGGGTGATCCTGCTGCTGGTTGCTGTCGGCTTCACCCTCGTGGCCATTGCCGTCCTGCTCTATGCGCGCGCAATCGTGACGCGGGAAAAGCTCTCGCTACTGGCGACCATGAATGAATTGCGCAACGACCGCGACGCGCTTTTGTAGGAGCTTCCATGGCCCAGGACGACACCCCAATCGAATTGCGCAAGCAGCTCCTCATTACGCAAGGCGCAATGTACCGCAGCGGCATCGTTACGTCGAAAGAGAAAGTCGTCCAAGGCTTGCGTGCCGATTCGCTGGCGCGCAGCGCCTTGAAGCAGGTGGGGTTGGCTGCGTTGGCCGCCTGGCGCACGCGCTCCGGCGTGGCCGCCGCCAGTATGCCGGCCGTTCTGCCCATCATCGCCGGCGGGATTGCCAAGGCCTGGCGCCAGCGCAACTGGAAGCCGGTACTGCGCGGCGTGCTCATTGCCGGCGCGATGGCTGGCGCGGCTGCGCTGTTCGTCGGCTTTAGCCGGCGCAAGCAGGCAAGCGAAGAAGAAGAGACCGAAGACGATTTTTGACTGTTTATCAGGGGCTCGCAGTGTAGGAGGAAGGGCCGAAGCGGAACCCTGCCCGGGCATTCCACCAAGCGAGTGAAGAAAGACCTTCGGTGTACATGGTGGAAGCGCCGTGGGTCTCACGCCTCGGGTTTTTCCACCCCGCAAATACAAAAAAGCCGGCTCGCAAGCCGGCTTTTTCTCTGGGCGCTGGGCCTTACTTGGCGGCAGACACCATGTAATCAACCGCAGCCTTGACGTCGGCATCCGATGCCGTCATTGCCGTGCCCTTGGGCGGCATGCCCTTGAAGCCGTGCAAGGCGTGGTCATACAGCGCGGGCTTGCCTTGCGCGACACGCGGCGCCCAGGCAGCCTTGTCGCCGAACTTCGGCGCACCGGCCACGCCGGCCGTATGGCAGGTGGTGCACGTCGATTCGAACAGCTTCTTGCCCGGATCGGCTGCGGCAGTGGCGGGAGCCGAGGCGGCGCCGCCGGCCGACGCTGCGGGAGCGGGTGCCGCAGGCGCGGCGGATTCTGCCGGAGCGGAAGCAGCAGCGGAGGCCGAAGCCGATGCACTGGCCGACGCGGCAGCTGCCGGAGCGGCAGGCGCAGCCGGTTCCTTGAAGCTGGCGCCGCCTTGGTTGGCCATGTAGACCAGGGCGCGTGCCACTTCAACGTCTTCGAAATCAGGGTTGCCGCCCTTGGC
>DASVYZ010000477.1:0-10215 GCA_036391935.1 Burkholderiaceae bacterium
TCGCCGACCTCGGCGGCTTGAAGATCGCATTGGCCGCCTTCCTGCACTCCAAGGAAGGCCAGGCGGAAGTCGCGGCCGGCACGATAGACGGCTTGACGGCCGAGCAGCGCTTCTTCGTCGCCTATGGCCAGAGCTTCCGCAGCTCGCAACGCGACGAGGAATTGCGCCTGCAGATTTTGACCAACCCGCACTCGCCGGACAAGTATCGCGTGATTGCCCCGCTGGCCAACATGCCAGAGTTCGCCAAGGCTTTCTCGTGCAGCGGCGCGCAGTCGCCGCTGCGGCCCGAAGCGACGCGTGTCAATATTTGGTAAAAGCGTTAGAGGGTAAAACGATGCAAGTGGAATGGCAATGGTCAGCCTATGAAGAACTGTCGCGCGAAGACTTGTACGCCATCCTGGCGCGGCGCCAGGAAGTGTTCGTCATCGAGCAGCAATGCATCTATCCCGACCTCGACGGGATAGATGCGCAGGCTTTTCACCTGCTGGGTTGGGGCAACGTGGAGGGCAGACGCGCGTTGCTGGCCTATCTGCGCTGCGTCCATCCCGGCGTGAAATATGCGGAAGCTTCGCTCGGGCGCGTGCTCTCCGCACCCGTCGCGCGCGGCACAGGCATAGGCCGGGCCATGATGGCCGAGGCCTTGCGCCAGACGGAACGCGTCTATCCCGGCCAGGCGATACGGATCTCGGCCCAGCTCTACCTGGAGAAGTTTTACGCCAGCTTCGGCTTCGTCAGCACCTCGGCGCCGTACGACGAAGACGGCATTCCGCATATCGAGATGCTGCGTTCCTGAGGTGGCGCAGCCTGGTGCTGAACTTGCGCTCCGCACCAACCTATTCACTACGCCAGCTTCTTTTGCCAGAACTGCGCCACACCCGTGGCGGAACCTAATGCGTAACCGCCGAACCCGATCTTCTTGTACAAGGCCTGCGCGCCGACATTGGCACCGAGGACTTCGAGCGTGAGCTTGCAGCAGCCGCGCTCGACGGCAATGCGCTCGACTTCGGCCATCATCGTTTGCGCAATCCCCCGCCCGCGATGCGAGGGCACCACGGCCACGTCATGCACATTGACCAGCGGCTTGACGGCAAAGGTGGAAAACCCCTCGAAGCAATTGACCAGCCCGACGGCTTGCTCGCCGTCGAAGGCGAGCACAGAAAACGCCTGCGCGCGCTCTGCCAGGGCGGGCACCAGGTTTTGCCTGGCCGCTTCGGTCAAGCCTTCGCCGCCGCCCATGGCGTCACGCGCATAAGAATCGAGTACGGCGATCAGCGCCGCTGCATGAATGGGATTGCGGTAGTCTGCGCGTACGATGGAAATGTTCAAAGCAGTCGCGGCCGGCTGCCGACGATCAACTCGTCTTGGCCGGCTTCCTTTTCTTGGGAATGAAGTCGAACTCGAATTTTACTTGCTGCATGCCGTTGTTGCCAATCCTGACCGTTTGCTGCAGCGGCGGCTTGATCGCGCCCATGTCCGGGTGCCAGGCACGGATCTGGTAATTCCCCGGCGGCAGGCTGTCGAGCGCCACGGTACCGGCCGCTTCACTCTTGCCGAAATAGGGCGTGTCGACGACGTAGACATAGGCGCGCATCCACTCGTGGATCAGGCAATAGACCACCACCACACCGGTCTTGTCGAACAGCACGGGCGGCGGCGTGACTTTTTCGTAAGGCTTGATCTCGAATTCCTTGGCCGGGGAAAACGATTTGACGTGGTGCTCGATCTGGTCGTAGTTCGGGAAACGCACCTCAGAACCGAGACGTACCGCCGTCACGTAGGGCGTAAATTGCAAATTGTCTTGCGCCACAGTCGAGATATCCGGCTTGGACGGCGCGGGCCGGGCCGCCTGTGAATCTTGCGGCACCGCATACACGACGACATCCGGCATCGGCTCGCCGGCCTTGCTCAGGACAGTGGCATTGATGCCGCCGGCCCAGGCAGCATGCAGGGAAGCCCATCCGATTCCCGCGATTGCCAACAAGTGTTTACACCGTATTGCAATCGCGTCGGTCTTCATTTTCGCTCCCTTTTTCCTATTTCGTGACGATGCTCCTTTGCATAGGAGCCAGTTTGGCGAGCAGCTTGTTTTGTTCGCGCGCCGGTACGTGGTGTTTTTCCATTGCCGACTGCAAGTCTTCGGCCAGCGCGTTGAACTGGGCGTTGGTGATGCGCAAATCGGCATGGATGCTTGTCATATCCTTCCCGCCGTAATGGCAGGGGCCGCCGCTCAATTCACACAATTGCTCGTTCAAGCGCATTGCCAGGTGCTCCATGTCGGCATCGGCAAATTGTTTCTTGATACGGTCGTCGGCCAGAACCAGATTCAAAAAATCCTCAACGATGGATTTCAAGCCTTGCCGTCCACCCAGGGCTTGATAGACCGAGTCGTCAACAGGGGTGGCAGCAGCCTGCGTCGGCACTGCCGGAGCGGCAAGCGCAAGAACGGCTGCGCCGGTCAGAAGTCGCTTCACGGGAAGGAGTCGGGTATTGGGCATGGGCGTTCACAGAAACAAGAAACCAAGTCCGCGGGGCTGCGGTCTCAGTAGTGTAGCGTTTCACGACAAACGGCGGGATCATCGTCTGCAAGATGCATTGGAGCAAGGCGGGAATCAGATAAAATGACCGTTACCCAGGCTGGCAGTCCCCCGCCCATTCACGATACCCATCCATCATCTGCGCGCACATGTTAGCCAACCTGCTCAAGCACATGGTCGAGATGACGGGGCATCGCGACCATGCCATGCTTGATGCCTCGATCCTTGCGGCGCTGCAAGAGTTGGTGGGTGCCACACGCATGCGTACGCTGGAAATCTATCATCTGGATGACGAGCTCTACATGCGCCGGCGCGCCTGGCTGGAAAACGGGCGCATCGAATTGCTCGATGAGCAGGAAATGCTCGAAACCGAAGGCGAGCTGGTGACGGCATATCCGGAACTGGTCGCCTGTATTGCCGAACACCGCATGCAGGCGACACGCCTCGAGCCCGACGGCAGCAGCACGATGTGGCTGCCGATCTGGCTCAACGACCGTATCTCCACCTGTCTCGAACTCCACAGCGCCACCCCGTATTCATCTCAGGCCACCCACATTATCGAAGGCGTGCTCTCGGTCTATCGCAACTACCAGAACCTGCTCGACTACAGCGAGCGCGACTCGCTGACCGGCTTGCTGAACCGCAAAACCTTTGACGAATGCTTTTCCAGGCTGGTAGCCAACGTCGGCGAACAGGAGGTGCGCAGCGAATCGCCCGAGCTACCCGAGCGGCGCCATGCGGCAAGGCCCCATGCGCACTGGCTGGGCGTGATCGACATCGATCATTTCAAGCGCATCAACGACCGGTTCGGCCATCTCTACGGCGACGAAGTGTTGATCCTGGTGGCAAATCTGCTGCGCACCTCGTTCCGTGCGCAGGATCGGGTGTTCCGCTTCGGCGGCGAAGAATTCGTCGTGCTGTTGCGCTCGGCGACGGAAGACGACGCCAGGCGCATTTTCGAGCGTTTCCGCAGGCAGGTCGAGGAACACGCTTTTCCGCAGATCGGCCGGGTAACGGTGTCGATAGGTTTTGCTCGCATCTCGGACCAGACCCCGGTCGTCATCCTGGGCCATGCCGACCGCGCGCTGTATCACGCCAAGGCCAGCGGCAGGAACGGCGTATTCCAGTACGACATGCTGGTCGAGAGCGGCTTGCTGGCCTCGGAAGCCTCGAACGAGGCGGTCGAATTCTTCTTCGACCCGCCGGCTTAGCAAGGCTCGGCCAAGGCGCCTGCCTTCGCCGGCGCAGGTGCTTCCGCCTTCTTGCTCGTGGTCAGCATGATCACGCTGCCCAGAATGACGCCCATGGCCAGCAGCTCGCGCCCGCCTATCGCTTCATGAGCGAACACCGAGCCGATTGCCACGGCGATCACCGGATTGACGTAAGCATAGCTCGAAGCCAGCGCATTCGATACATTCGACAGCAGATACATGTAGGCCGAGAAGCCCGCCAGCGAGCCGGCCACCACGAGATAGGCCCAGGCACCCAGCGTGGGCGCGGTCACATGGCCCATATGCTCGCCGCGCAACAGCGAAATCGCCAGCAGCGCCACGCCGCCCATGATCATTTCGCTGGCAAAGCCCATGGCACCGGGTGCGAGCTGCATCTTCTTTTGCGCCAGCACCGAGCCGAAGGTCCAGCTGGCCACGGCGCCGAGCACGCACAGCACACCGCCGGGATGCGCGGCAAAGTCGCCGCCTGCAACCAGCAAGGCCACGCCGGCGAAGCCGACGCCGATGCCGGCCCACTCGCGCAGCGTCGGCCATTGGCCGAACAAGCCGGCAAACACCGCCAGCATCAGCGGCGCACTGGCGATGAAGACAGCCGTCAAGCCGGAAGACACGGTTTCCTCGCCCATCGCGGTCAAGCCCATGCCGCCACCGAGCAGCAGGGTGCCGACGATCAGCGCATCGCGCCATTCGCGCAAACTCGGCATCGGCACGCCGCGCAGCCTGAGCCAGGCGAACAGCAGCACGCCAGCCACCAGGAAGCGGCTCGCCATCAGGAAGAACGGCGGGAACGAAGCCAGGGCGATAGCGATTCCCAGATAAGTCGAGCCCCAGACGATATAGGTGGTCAACAGGGCCAGCAGGGACATTTTCGGCAGATTGCGCATGATGTTATCCAGGGGTGAGGTGTTTCAAATTACAAAATAGTGTAGGGCTGCAACAACGCGAATTGAATAGGCAAAGCAAGGCAATTGAGGCAAAATTCTTTTGTTTTCATCGAAATGACGGGATTCCACCATGAAACTTGAACTCGATGCGATGGATGCGAAAATCCTCGACATCCTGCAGCAGGATGCGCGTACGACGCTCGCCGAAATCGGGCGCCGCATACATATGAGCCAGCCCGCGGTGGCCGAACGCGTCAAGCGCATGGAAGCGGCCAATGTCATTACGGGCTATCATGCACAGATCAATCCGGCCGCGCTGGGCTACGGCATCACCGCCTTTATTCGTGTGGCCACGCGCACGCACGATACGCCTGTCGCCGTGGTGGCCTCCCAACTGCCGGAGATCGTCGAATGCCATTCGATCACCGGCGACGATTGCAGCATCGTGAAGGTGATTGCGCCGGGAGTGACGGAATTGGAAAAAGTGATCAACCAGCTGACGCGCTGCGGCGTGACTTCGACCTCCCTGATCCTGTCTTCCCCGATCAAGCGCAAGGCGATCGGACCCGCGCCCCAGTAGAGCCCCGGGATGGAACTGCGCCAACTCCGCTACTTCGTCGCCATCGTCGACCACGGCTCGATCTCGCGCGCCGCGCAAGTGCTGCACATCGCCCAGCCGGCGCTGACGCAGCAGATACGCCAGCTCGAAGAGGAACTGGCGGTGCAACTGCTGCACCGCTCGGCGCAGGGCGTACTGGCGACCGACGCGGGCAAGACCTTTTACGAACACGCGCAAGCCATCCTGAAACAGGTCGGCGATGCGCGCTCGGCCGTGGCGCAGGCGGCGGACAAACCGGCTGGCACGGTGGCGCTGGGTATCCCGCAAAGCGTGTCCGGCGCGCTGGCTCTGCCGCTCCTGGTTGCCGTGCGCGAGACTTATCCCGAAATTTCGCTGCAGTTGACCGAGGAACTATCGGGCAACCTGGTCGAGCAATTGCGCTCGGGCCGCATCAACCTGGCGGTGCTGTTCGACGACGGGCAATTGCATGCCTTTTCCACTGAACCGCTCGTGGAAGAAGAAATGATGTTCGTCACAAAAAGCGATTCGCGCTTTGCCGTGGACGGAGAGAGCCTGACACTGGCCGAGGCGCTGGCGCGGCCGTTGATCCTGCCCAGCCCGCAGCATGGCGTGCGGCCGCGCATCGAAGCCGTGGTGCGTGCCGCCGGGCTGGAATTGCGCGATGTGACCGACATCAATTCGGTAGCCATTCTCAAGTCGGCCATCCTGGCCGATCTCGGCGCGACCATCCTGCCGCTGGCGCCGCTGCTGAGTGAAATCGAGCGCGGTGCGATGCGCGCGCAGCATATCGCCGACAGCCGGCTCTCGCGCACCGTGGTGCTCGGCTCTTCACGCAACATACCGCTGACCAATGCGGCAGCGGCCGTGCAGCGGCTGGTGCTGTCCGTTACGCGGGAGCTTTGCACCGAAGGGCGCTGGCTGGGAGCGCAAGCGCTGGTGCAGCCGCTGGCGCAGTGATAGCAGCCGCCCCCGATTTACTGAACGCTCTGCAAGGTGACCGTGAAGACCAGGCCAGAATTGGCCGGAATGCTGCCATTGGCGGTGCTGCCATAGCCGAGCTTGGGCGGAATGATCAAGGTGCGCGTGCCGCCAACCTTCATGCCTTGCACGCCGATGTCCCAGCCGGCAATGACGTTGCCTGCGCCAATCTGGAACGAGAATGAGCCGGTGTGCAGCGAGGAACTGTCGAATTCCGCTCCCTTGAAGCCGGCCGCATTGACATCGTAAAGCCAGCCGGTGTAGCTGACCGTCGCCGTTTTGCCGAACGAGGCCGTGGCCCCCGTCCCGACTGCCGTATCGATTTCCTGCAGGGCAACCGGTGTGGCCGAAGTATTGGTGTTGGAAACACAGGCTCCCGTACAGCCGATCGACCAGCCCGTCGCCGCAGCATTGATTTGCGCCGGGCCCATCTCGTTATTCCCGACGTAATAGAGGGCGACCTCCGTGGCGCCGGCAGCGCTTGTTCCGTAGTCGAGATAACCGATGATGTTGCCCTGGCTGAACATATACAAATCGCCGTTCGAAGGATAGACCAGCAAGCCGTTCAGGTAAGTCTTGCCGGCGGTCGACTCCACGACGTAGGTCGAGGCGTCGACGCCGTATTGATTGCCGGCGGCGTCATAGACGCCGGTGCCGCCGACGTTGAACGAAAGCAGGGTCGCGCCGCTGTAGGCCGACGTCGATCCCGCGATGGCGGGAAAATTGGGCAAGCCGGCGATCGTCGTGTTTTCCTGCGCCTGAAAACCGTTCAAGTCGGTCGCCGCGCTGACCAGGCTCAGCATATTGCGCGCGTCACCGGCCGCGGTCGAACCGGTATAGGCGGAAGTTGCCAGTTGCGCATTGACCCGGGTCGTGAAGTATTCAGCGGCGGAAATGCGATTGGCGACAAGCTGTGCGTCGAGCAAGCCCTGCGGCGTCGTGTTGGTCAGCGCGCCGCCCATGATGGCCAGGGCGGCGTCACCCTGGCTCACAGAGCCGGTGTCGATGGCGTTGGACCAGTAATCCAGGCCGGCCGTCGCGGGATCGCGACCCAGCACGTGCTGGAATACGGCAGTGACAAAAGCTTGCGAACCGACGTTGCCATAGAGATTCTGCGATTCCCTGCTGGTGCCGAAGCTGTCGATCAGGGTCTTCAGCCTGGCATCGGTCGAATAGGCTTCAGCCAATGCGGCCACCGTGGTCGGCGCGTTGTCCGCAGCCAGCGCCGCTTCGAAATTCGCCAGGCCGATAGGGTCGGCGGGCCGGCCGAAGTAAGCAATGTAGAGCGATTGCACGGCATCCTGGTAATCCGCCGCCACCGTCGTGGTCTTGGTGCTGCGCTGCAATTGCTTGGACTGTGCATCGAGCCCGCCATTGGCCGAATTGCTCCCGCCGCAGCCGGTCAGCAACAGTCCCCCGGCGACCAGCGCCAACATTCCATGTTTCATATCGTTCGGCCCCTGTTATCGAATTCAGCCCGGCTTGCCGGGCAAAGCGAGCAGTGTAGCAAATTGTCGGTCTTCGTTTGTCTGCGAAATGTATCCATCCTGCCATGTCGCGACGCTGGCCTTGGCCGCATGAACGCGTTAGTATCTTTGCATTTTCACCACCGGAGCCTGCAACATGACTTTCACCATTTCGCATCGCGTGCTTTCCCTGTTGTCCGCCGCCATATTGGCCGGCGCCGCATTAACCTTGGGGTTTTCGCCGCAAGCGTCGCACGCTCAAGCCACCGCCCCTGCCCCTGCCGCGTTTGAAGACAAGGTGGTGTACCACGTGGACGACCCCGCCGCCATGCGCCTCGCCTTGGGCAACATCGCCAATCACCTGGTCGCCTCGCCCGGCGTGAAGATCTCGCTGGTAGCCAACGGCAAGGGCATCACCACCTTGGTAGCCGGCGAGTATTCGAAGCAAATCGCGGAACTGCAAGCCAAGGGCGTGCGCTTCGTGGCCTGCAACAATTCGATGAGGGGTTTCGATATCGAGGCATCCAAGCTCGTGCCGGGCGCGGTGATCGTGCCGTCCGGCGTGGCAGAATTGTCACGTTTACAAGTTGCTGAGCATTACGCCTACATCAAGCCCTGAAAGTCCGTGCCCCTGATAGGGGTATATGTTTTTCCTATATCCCTATCCTCATTCCCTATTTCTGCTCCAAGCCGCGCCTCCCCTACACTGCGCGCATGGCGGATTCCCATCTGCCATTCAGGGACTACTAGTCCTCTGCTGACCGACAGTTCAGCGCCTTACCCGGGCGTCCCCCTGTAATCAGCAATCCGATCACGATTTTGGAGAAGACATGCATACCGCACCCATGGCCGGGTCAGAAGCCCTGCGCGCCACCGATTCCCTCGCCCCCGTTGCCCTCGACGACAAGTACACTGCCACCTCGGGCAAGATTTACCTGTCGGGGGTGCAAGCCCTGGTGCGCCTGCCCATGATCCAGCGTTTGCGCGACGAAAAGGCCGGTTTGCATACGGCAGGCTTTATCTCGGGTTATCGCGGCTCGCCCCTGGGCGGCTTGGACGAAGCGCTGTGGAAGGCGCAAACGCTTCTCGAAAAGAACGAAGTCAAGTTCGTTCCCGGCGTCAACGAAGACCTGGCCGCCACAGCCGTCTGGGGTTCGCAGCAAGTTGACCTGATCGGCCCGTCCAATTACGACGGCATTTTCTCCATGTGGTACGGCAAGGGCCCCGGCGTGGACCGCTGCGGCGATGTGTTCAAGCACATGAACCATGCCGGCACGGCCAAGAACGGCGGCGTGCTGCTGGTGGCGGGCGACGACCATGGCGCCTACTCGTCCACCCTGCCGCACCAGTCGGACCACATGTTCGCGGCCTCGATGATCCCGGTGCTCTACCCCTGCAACGTGCAGGAATACATCGACCTGGGCCTGCACGCCTGGGCCATGTCGCGCTTCTCCGGTTGCGCCGTCGCCTTCAAGGCGCTGGCCGACACGGTGGAATCGAGTGCGTCTATCGATGCCGATCCGTTCCGCCTCGAGATCAAGCTGCCGACCGACTTCGTCATGCCCGAAGGCGGCCTGAACGCGCGCCTGTCCAACGAATACCTCGGCATCCAGGCGCGCAAGCAGGAAGCGCTGATGCAGGATTACAAGATCTATGCGGCACTGGCCTATGCGCGCGCCAACCGGTTGAACCACGTCACCATCGACAGCCCCAAGGCCAAGCTAGGCATCATCGCGTCAGGCAAGTCCTACCTTGACGTTCTGGAAGCGCTGGAAGAGCTGGGCATCAATGAAGAGATGGCGGCCGACATCGGCATCCGCCTGTTCAAGGTATCCATGCCCTGGCCGCTGGAGCCGGACGGCGTGCGCGAATTTGCGCGCGGTCTCGATGAAATCCTGGTGGTCGAGGAAAAGCGCCAGATCGTCGAATATCAACTGAAGGAACAGCTCTACAACTGGCGCGACGACGTGCGCCCGCGCGTGATCGGCAAGTTCGACGAAAAGGGCGAATGGGTTGCACCGCGCGGCGAGTGGCTGTTGACCTCCAAGGCCGATTTCTCGGTGGCCCAGATTGCGCGCGTGATCGCTTCGCGCATCGCGCGCTTCCACGTCAGCGACTTGATCAAGGCGCGCCTGACCTTCCTCGAAGCCAAGGACGCGGTACTGAAGAAGGCGGTCAACACCCCGCCGCGCCCCGCCTACTATTGCTCGGGCTGCCCGCACAATACCTCGACCAAGGTTCCCGAAGGCAGCCGCGCGCTGGCCGGCATCGGCTGCCACTACATGGTCCTGTGGATGGATCGCGAAACTTCGACTTTCACCCACATGGGCGCCGAGGGCACGACCTGGATCGGCCATGCGCCTTTCACCAAGGAAGAGCACGTCTTCACCAACCTCGGCGACGGCACCTACTTCCACTCGGGCTTGCTGGCGATCCGCGCCACGGTCGCGGCCAAGGTCAACATGACCTACAAGATTTTGTACAACGACGCGGTCGCCATGACGGGCGGCCAGCAAGTCGACGGCCCGCTCGATCCGGCCA
>DASVYZ010000478.1:0-3994 GCA_036391935.1 Burkholderiaceae bacterium
TTACGCGGTGCAACCTTCGCCGGATGGCCTGGCGCAAGCCTTTATCATTGGCCGCGAGTTCGTCGATGACCATCCTTCCGTGCTGATTTTGGGAGACAACATTTATTACGGCCACGAATTCGATGCGCAATTGCGCGTCGCGACGAGCCGTGCCGATGGCGCCACCGTGTTCGCCTACCACGTGCTCGATCCCGAGCGTTATGGCGTGGTCGAGTTCGACGATGCGCGCCGCGCCGTATCCATCGTCGAAAAACCGGCACACCCGAAATCGAACTATGCCGTCACCGGCTTGTATTTCTACGACCGGCAGGTGTGCGACATCGCCGCGGCAATGAAGCCTTCGGCGCGCGGCGAGCTGGAGATCACGGACGTCAACCGCGTCTATCTCGAACGCGGCGAATTGAATGTCGAAGTGATGGGGCGCGGCATGGCCTGGCTGGACACGGGCACGCATGAATCGCTGCTCGATGCCTCGCAATTCGTCATGACGCTGGAAAAGCGCCAGGGCTTGAAGGTGGCTTGCCCGGAAGAGATCGCCTACCGCAAGGGGTACATCGATGCGGCGCAATTGGAAAAGCTGGCCTTGCCGCTGAAGAAAAATGCTTATGGCGACTATCTCTTGCGCGTCTTGAATGGCAGGGTGTATTGAATGGGCAGCGCTGAAAACCATAGCGGGCGGCGGATGGCCGCCCACCCGAGGTCGGGCCGGGAAGCGAAACGCCTGGCGCTTGCAAGCGCCAAGCTATCCGGCGGTTCGGTGAAGATCGCAGGACCGGGATTGGGCCGCGCGGTGGATTGGTAGAGATATCCAAATGCAATTGATTCCTACTTCTCTTGACGGTGTCGCGATTCTCGAACCCAAGGTGTTCGGTGACGCGCGCGGATTTTTCTTCGAGAGTTTCAACGAGCGGTGCTTCCGCGAATTGGCCGGGCTCGACGCCTCGACACATTTCGTGCAGGACAACCATTCCAAGTCGGCCAACAAGGTGCTGCGCGGTTTGCATTACCAAATCCAGCAAGCCCAGGGCAAGCTGGTGCGTGTGATCGCCGGGGAAGTGTTCGACGTGGTCGTCGATATCCGCAAGAGTTCGCCGACCTTCGGCAAATGGCTGGGCGTCACGCTTTCGGCTGAAAACCGGCGCCAGTTGTGGATTCCTCCCGGCTTTGCGCACGGCTTCGTGGTGACGAGCGAGTCGGCCGAATTCCTTTACAAGACTACCGACTACTGGGCGCCGGAGCACGAACGCTGCATCGCCTGGAACGATCCCGCGATCGGCGTCGAGTGGCCGTTCGAGGGCGAGCCTGTGATGTCGGACAAGGACCGGCAAGGAAAGGCATTGGAAGACGCCGAGGTGTTCGCGTGAGAATCGCCTTGACCGGCAAGACCGGACAGGTCGGCTATCAGCTCGAGCGCAGCCTGCAAGGGCTGGGCGAAGTGATCGCGCTCGATTCGAAGCAGATGAACCTGGCCGAGCCGGACGCGATACGCCAGGTGCTGCGCGAACTGAAACCGCAATTGATCGTCAATCCCGCGGCTTATACCGCAGTGGACCAGGCCGAGAAGGAAGAGGAACTGGCGCAGCGCATCAACGGCATTGCGCCGGGCATCATGGCGGAAGAGGCGAAAGCGCTCGGTGCGGCCATGATTCATTACTCGACCGACTATGTCTTCGACGGCGACAAGGCTGGCGCCTACCTCGAAACCGATACGCCCAATCCGCAAAACGTCTATGGCGCGAGCAAGCTGGCCGGCGAGCGCGCGATTGCGGCGGCCGGCATTCCCTATCTGATTCTGCGCACGAGCTGGGTCTACGGCATGCGCGGCCGGAATTTCCTTCTGACCGTCAAGCGACTGGCCGCCGAGCGCGACGAATTACGCATTGTCGCCGACCAGACCGGTGCGCCGACCTGGAGCCGCACCATTGCCGATACCACGGCCCATATCGTGGCGCGCTTGCAGCCGCATACGCATACTGTGGAGAAGCTCGCGCGCGCGCCATGGGAGGCGGCTTCCGGCATCTATCACTTGACGGCGCAAGGCAGCACGAGCTGGCACGGTTTCACCGAAGCCATCGTTGCGCATCCGTCGATTCCCAAAAAACCTGCGGTGAAGCCGATCCTGACCGAGGAATACCCTCTGCCGGCGCGCCGACCGAAAAATTCCCTCTTGTCCTGCGCCAAGCTGATCGATGCGTTTTGCGATCTGCCGCAGTGGGATAAGGCTTTGCAACTTTGCCTCGAATAACCCTCTGTAAGAGCGAGATAACAAGAACATATGTTGATTCCGATTATCCTGTCCGGCGGCGCCGGCACCCGTCTGTGGCCGGTCTCGCGCCAATCCCATCCCAAGCCCTTCATGTGCGTGGGTGGCAACAAGAGCCTGTTGATGCAGACCCATGAGCGCGCCTTGAGCGTGTCGCAGCAGGCTTCGGGCTTGATCGTCACCAATCGCGACTATTATTTCCTCTCGCACGACGAATTGGCCGGGCAGGCCGTGCAGCCGAGCTACTTGCTCGAGCCGGCCGGACGCAATACGGCGCCGGCCATTGCGCTCGCCGCGCTGTGGGCTGCCGGGCAGGGCGACCCCTGCCTGCTGGTGATGCCGGCCGATCATTTGATCACCGATCTCGCCGCCTTCGACGCCGCAGTCAGGCAGGCGGAAGCCCTGGCCAACGATGGCTATCTGGCCTTGTTCGGCATCAAGCCCACCGGGCCCGAGACCGGCTTCGGGTATATCGAAATGGGCGCCCCCGTCGGCGCCGATGCGCGCGCGGTCGAACGCTTCGTCGAGAAGCCCGATCTTGCAACTGCGCAACAATACCTCGCCCAGGGCAATTACGTCTGGAACAGCGGCATGTTCTGCTTCAAGACCAGCACCATCATCGCCGCGCTCGACGCGCATTGCCCGGAACTGATGCGTGCCGCGCGCGCCGTATGGGCCGAAAGCCTGATCGAAGGCGACAAGGCCGAACTGGCCGAATCGTTCGCGCAACTGGAAAACATTTCGATCGACTACGCCGTCATGGAAAAGGCCGGCAACATCGCTGTCATCCCCGGCGATTTCGGCTGGAGCGACATCGGCGCCTGGAATGCCGTGGCCGAAGTGACGCCGGCGGACGAGTGCGGCAATACCGTCAATTGCTCGGCCGAGCGCAGCGAAGCCATCATCATCGACAGCCGTAACACGCATATCGAAAGCCAGGACCGCATCGTCGCCGCGGTCGGCCTGGACAATCTCCTGATCGTCGACACGCCGGACGCCTTGCTCGTGGCCGACAAGTCGAAGAGCCAGGAAGTCAAGCAAGTGGTCAGCCGGCTGAAAGCCGACGGCCACGATGCGCACAAGCTGCACCGTACCGTGGTGCGTCCCTGGGGCGCGTATACGGTGCTGGAACAAGGGCCGGGTTTCAAGATCAAACGCATCGTGGTCAAGCCCGGTGCCGCCCTGTCGCTGCAGATGCACCACCGGCGCAGCGAACACTGGGTGGTCGTCTCGGGTACGGCGCAAGTCACCAACGGCGAGCGCACGATACGGCTGGTAGCCAATCAATCGACTTACATCCCGGCCGGGTACAAGCACCGGCTGGTCAATTCGGGCGACACCGAACTGTCGCTCATCGAGGTGCAATGCGGTTCCTACCTCGAGGAAGACGACATTGTGCGTTTCGACGACGTCTATGGCCGCAAATAAGGGCCGCAAATAAGGAAGAACAGCCTTGAACGAAAAAAACAACCATGCACAACGCTCAGCCGTCGTGACCGGCATCACCGGCCAGGACGGCGCTTACCTGGCCGAACTTTTGCTGGCCAAGGGTTATCGCGTCTACGGCACCTACCGCCGTACCAGCTCCGTCAATTTTTGGCGCCTCGATGAATTGGGCGTGACGCGGCATCCCGATCTGCACCTGGTCGAATTCGACTTGACCGATCTCGGCTCGGCCATGCGCCTGCTGCAAACCAGCGGCGCGACCGAAGTCTATAACCTGGCGGCGCA
>DASVYZ010000479.1:0-1768 GCA_036391935.1 Burkholderiaceae bacterium
AGCTCGCCAAGCGCAAGCCACGCGGCTCGATCACCTTGGTCGTGTAGTAGTTTCTGTCGCAGCGCGTCGATGTTCGGAACCATGTGATGAAGTCGGACTCAATTAGTGTCTGTCGTGATTGTAATGCACTTGGGTTCCCGAACATGAATGCATCGATTGGCCCTTGCCTAATCTACGCCATAGTCGGATACGTTGCGTTTCGCCGATGGAATCTTGTTCGCGCCATTGGCGCAGCAATGCTGATAGGGTTGGTTGATGCAACGCTACAACAAGGTTCAATGAACCACCCTGCGACAAAGCAGGATTAACGCGTAACAACGAACCTGCCGGGACCATCATGCCGCCTTCCATCCGCTCGCTTTTTATCTTTCGTCTCTTTGCCAGCCTCCTGGCCCTGCTATCCCTGCTCTTGATCGTCCCGGCCCATGCCGACGGCGACTTCCTCGACCCGGCGCAAGCCTTCCGGTTTTCGGCGAAGATGCGCGACGCGCGTACCGCCGAAGTGAGCTATGTCATCGCCGACGGTTACCATATGTACCGCGAGCGCTTCCAGATCGGGGCCAGGGATGCCGAACTGGGCGAGCCCGTCTACCCGCCGGGCCGGATCGAATACGACGATACTTTCCAAAAGAACGTGGAAACCTATCGCGGCAAGGTCACCATCGTGGTGCCGCTCAAGTCCGCCGCGCAAAACTTTACGCTGAACGTCACGGGGCAGGGTTGCGCCGACAAGGGCTTGTGCTATCCCCCGGCGCAGGTCAGCGCGACCTTGTCGATCGCCGGCTTGCCCGAGCCCGCCGCAAGCGCGCCGGCTGACGTCAAGGCCGCCAAGGCCGCCGACGAGGGCTCGAGCGTGGAATCGGCCCTGCACAGCGGCAGCCTGCTTGCCATCATCCCGCTGTTCTTCGCCATCGGCCTGGGCCTGTCGTTCACGCCTTGCGTGCTGCCGCTGGTGCCCATCCTTTCCTCGATCATCGTGGGAGAGGGGGCCCAGGTCGGGCGCCGGCGCGGTTTCATGCTGTCGGTGGCGTATTCGCTCGGCATGGCCCTGGTCTATACCGTCATGGGCGTGGCGGCCGGCCTGATCGGCGAGGGCCTGGCGGCCAAGCTGCAAAACCCCTGGGTGCTGGGCAGCTTCGCCATCTTGATGATCGTGCTGTCGCTCTCGATGTTCGACGTCTATACCTTGCAGATGCCGGCCTTCATCCAAAACCGCCTGAGCCAGGCTTCGAACCGCCAATCGGCCGGCAAGCTGGCCGGCGTGTTCGCCATGGGGGCGCTCTCGGCCCTGATCGTCGGCCCCTGCGTCGCGGCGCCCCTGGCCAGCGCGCTGGTCTACCTGAGCCAGACGCATGACGTGGTGGTGGGCGGCAGCGCCTTGTTTGCCATGGCCTGCGGCATGAGCGTGCCGCTGCTCCTGGTCGGTCTCTCTGCCGGATCGCTGTTGCCGCGCGCCGGCGTGTGGATGGAAGAGGTCAAGCACTTCTTCGGCGTGTTGATGATTGCGCTCGCGCTGTGGATGGTGTCGCCGGTCTTGCCCGGCAAGCTGCAGATGTTCGGCTGGGCCGCCGTCGGCATCGCCTATGGTTCCTTCCTCATGTGGCATTTGAAGTTGAAGTGGGTGGTGAAAATGTTCGGCCTGGTGTTCGCCATCTTCGGCGGCACGCAATTGGTCGGCGCCGCCACCGGCGGCCACGACCCCTGGGCGCCGCTGGCTCACCTGGGCCGCGCGACGGCGGAGCACAAGCAGGAATTCGTACGCATCAAG
>DASVYZ010000480.1:0-1603 GCA_036391935.1 Burkholderiaceae bacterium
GCCCCAATAACGTTTGCTACTCGCTTGGTGGTTTGCGCTTCGCTTACCCATTACCCTACCGCCCTCAGGCCGGAAACACCCCCGTCGAGAGATATCGATCCCCACGATCGCACACGATGAACACAATGGTGGCATTCTCCACCGTCTGCGAAACCCGCAGCGCCACTTCGCAAGCCCCCGCCGCCGAAATCCCGCAAAAGATCCCCTCTTCCGCCGCCATGCGCCGCGCCATGTTTTCCGCTGCGGCCTGGCTCACGGGTTCGATCTGGTCCACGCGGGACTTGTCGTAAATCTTGGGCAGATAAGCCTCGGGCCACTTGCGTATGCCGGGGATCTGCGAGCCTTCTTCCGGTTGCGCGCCGATGATGCGCACTTCGGGATTTTTTTCCTTCAAAAACTGCGACACGCCCATGATCGTGCCCGTCGTGCCCATGGCGGAAACGAAGTGCGTAATGCGGCCTTCGGTGTCGCGCCAGATTTCGGGGCCGGTGCCCTCGACGTGCGCGCGCGGATTGTCGGGATTGCCGAACTGGTCGAGGATCACGCCCTTGCCTTCGCGCTGCATCTGCTCGGCCAGATCGCGTGCGTATTCCATGCCGCCGGTCTTGGGCGTCAGCACGATCTTGGCGCCATAGGCACCCATGCTCTGGCGCCGCTCCTCGGACAGGTTTTCCGGCATCAGAAGAATCATCTTGTAACCGCGCAGGGCCGCCACCATGGCCAGCGCGATGCCGGTATTGCCGCTGGTGGCTTCGATCAGCGTGTCGCCGGGCTTGATCGTGCCGCGCTCCTCGGCATGCTTGATCATGGACAGCGCCGCGCGATCCTTGACCGAACCGGCAGGGTTGTTGCCTTCGAGCTTGCCCAGGATCACATTGTTGCGTCTGGCCGCATCCTCCCCGGGGATATGCTTCAGTTGTACCAGCGGGGTATTGCCTATGGTGTCTTCAACGGTCAGGTAGGGCATGATGGCTCGAGATTGGTGAAAGGTAGGGCTTGAAAGCGCATTCTAGCCCGAGATGAAAATCGATGTTGAATAGGTGGCAGCGAGTCTTGTCATTATCTACACTGCAGTACATAAAAAAGTTTTGCGCCCGTGGAATAAAGCGGAATGCGGCCCCGTTCACCTCCATGACAAGTCCAACAACCACCTCATGAACACTGAAGCCAACGATGCCTTGATCGCCTGCATCCCGCGCCTGCGGCGCTATGCGCGCGCCCTGACCGGCAGCCGCAGCGATGCGGACGACCTGGTGCAAGACACCGTGGAACGCGGCTGGAGCCGGCTCTCCCTGTGGCGCCGCGGCAGCGATATGCGCGCCTGGCTGTTTTCCATCATGCACAACCTGCACGTGGACCGCTTCCGCCGCACACAACCCGTATTGGAAGAACTGGACGACGACATGCCGCAGCACAGCGCGCCCGCGCCCGGCCTGGACATGCGCGACCTCGAATCCTGCCTGCGCCGCCTGCCCGACGAACAGCGCGAAGTGCTGCTCTTGGTAGCGCTGGAAGACATGCGCTACGAAGACGTGGCTGCCACGCTCGGCATACCGGTGGGCACAGTGATGTCGCGCCTGTCGCGCGGCCGTGAAAAGCTAAG
>DASVYZ010000481.1:0-3987 GCA_036391935.1 Burkholderiaceae bacterium
CGGAAAGCGTGATCGGGAATGTCTCCACGGCGAGCCCGTCGAGGTAGCCGGCCAGGAAGTCGCCGACGACGGGGTCGATTGCGCCCATGGAGAAACGCATGCCGCGCCGCCTGACATGGCCGGCGGCCAGATGCCATATCCGGCCCGAGAGCTGGCCCTGGTAGCTCGGCTCGGCATGGGCATAACCGACGCTCGTGCCCGCAAGGCCGGACAAGGCAAAACCGTAGAATTCGAGCGGCTTCAATGAGGGGAACAGGTTGAGATCGGCCGGGGGCAGGCTCGCCAATTCGCCGGCCATGGTGCGCGCCTTCTGTTCCAATGTCGCCATTGCGTCCTGGCCCAGATCCAGCGGGGCGTAGGCGAAATGGGAAAACAGCGGCACGAACCTGCAGCCGGCGCGCGCGAGCCCAGCGGCCACGGCCGGGTCGGATTGCGCTGCGCCGCAGGCTTGCACGTCCCAGCCGCGCGCCAGGAAACCCGCCGCCAGTTGCCGCACCAGGTCGAAATGATGCCCCGTTTTTCCCTGCAACCCATTGTCGAGTATGTTGACGCGCATTGTGCCGGCCGGAGTCTTGTCGCGAAGTTTTGTCAATTCGGCAGTATATATTGGGATGTGGTGCGACAGACAACCCGGTTGGGTTCGCCGAGGCGGCGGCATGTTTTGTTTCCGGCCGGGAATGCGCGACAAGTGCAGGCTTTGTGCGGGGAACTCGGGCTTGCAATGATGGAAATGCGAGCGCTTGTCTTGCGTTCGTCCGCTTCTCTGCATTGGAAATCTTAATATAAGGGATATTCGGCCACGGTCGCGGTCATCGACACGGCTACGGTCGCGGCCATTTCGGCACATTTTTACGCTATAATTCGAATTTCCCGCACGTGCCGTTCGGCACCTTCTGCAATGACCAAATTTGTATTTGTCACTGGCGGCGTCGTGTCATCCCTCGGTAAAGGGATTGCCGCCGCCTCCCTCGCTGCGATCCTCGAATCGCGCGGCCTCAAAGTCACCCTGCTCAAGCTCGACCCGTATATCAACGTGGACCCGGGCACGATGAGCCCGTTCCAGCACGGCGAAGTGTTCGTCACCGACGACGGCGCCGAGACCGACCTGGACCTGGGCCACTACGAGCGCTTCGTCTCGGCCAAGATGAAGAAGGTCAACAATTTCACCACCGGCCAGATCTACGAATCGGTGATCCGCAAGGAGCGGCGCGGCGAATACCTGGGCAAGACGGTCCAGGTGATTCCCCACATCACCAACGAGATCCAGGAATACATCCATCGCGGCGCCGAAGGCTATGACGTGGCCATCGTTGAAATCGGCGGTACGGTGGGCGACATTGAGTCCTTGCCCTTCCTCGAAGCCGCGCGCCAATTGAGCCTGCGCCTGGGCCGTTCGGCTGCCGCCTTCGTGCACCTGACCCTGGTGCCCTACCTGGTGTCGGCCGGCGAATTGAAGACCAAGCCCACGCAGCACAGCGTGCAAAAGCTGCGCGAAATCGGTATTTCGCCCGATGCCTTGCTGTGCCGCGCCGACCGCCGCATTCCCGACGACGAACGCGCCAAGATTTCGCTGTTCTCCAACGTGCAGGAAGATGCCGTCATCTCGGTCTGGGATGCCGACACCATCTACAAGATTCCGCAGATGCTGCATGACCAGGGTTTGGATGAGATCGTCTGCCAAAAGCTCGGCATCCAGGCCAAGCCGGCCGATCTCTCGATGTGGACCAGGCTGGTCCATACGCTGGAAAACCCCAAGGATGAAATCACCATCGGCATGGTCGGCAAGTATGTCGATCTGACCGAGTCCTACAAGTCGCTCACTGAAGCGCTGCGCCACGCCGGCATCCATACCGAGAGCCGCGTCAACATCGAGTACCTCGATTCGGAAGAGATCGAGACCAAGGGCACGGACAGCCTGTCGCACTATGACGCCATCCTGGTCCCCGGCGGCTTCGGCAAGCGCGGCGTGGAAGGCAAAATCATGGCAGCGCGCTATGCACGCGAGAACAAGATTCCCTACCTCGGCATCTGCCTCGGCATGCAGGTCGCGCTGATCGAATACGCGCGCAACATGGCCGGCCTGGAAAAAGCAAACTCCACCGAGTTCGACGACCAGACGCCCAACCCCGTGGTGGCCCTGATCACCGAATGGCAAAACCACGACGGCAAGGTCGAGCGGCGCGATGCCAATTCCGACATGGGCGGCACCATGCGCCTCGGTGCGCAGACCTGCGCCGTCAAGCCGGGCACGCTGGCCTCCGAAATCTACGGCGCCACCGTCACCGAGCGCCACCGCCACCGCTATGAAGCCAACAACCACTACCTCGGCCGCGTGGAAAACGCCGGCATGGTGGTTTCGGCGCGCACGCCCGCCGAGGACTTGTGCGAAATCATGGAATTGCCGCGCACGGGCGAGAACGGCCATCCGTGGTACGTCGGCGTGCAATATCACCCCGAGTTCAAGTCCACGCCGCGCGACGGCCACCCCTTGTTCATCTCCTACATCAAGGCAGCCCTGGCGCACAAGCACGCCAAGGACGAAAGGAAGGCGGCATGAAACTCTGCGGCTTCGACGCGGGACTCGATCACCCGTTCTTCCTGATCGCCGGCACCTGCGTCATCGAATCGCAGCAGATGGCCCTGGATACCGCCGGTACGCTCAAGGAAATCACGGCGGGTCTCGGCATCAACTTCATCTACAAGTCGTCCTTCGACAAGGCGAACCGTTCCTCGGGCGGCTCATTCCGCGGCCTCGGCATGGAAAAAGGGCTGGAGATTCTGGCCGAGGTGAGGAAGCAGATCGGCGTGCCGGTTCTGACCGATGTGCACGAAATCGACGAGATCAAGCCCGTGGCTGCCGTGGTCGATGTTCTGCAAACGCCGGCCTTCCTGTGCCGCCAGACCGACTTCATCACCGCCTGCGCCCAATCGGGCAAGCCGGTGAACATCAAGAAGGGCCAGTTCCTGGCACCGCACGACATGAAGAACGTTATGGACAAGGCCAAGAGCGCGGCGCGTGCCGCCGGCTTGAACGAAGACATGTTCATGGCTTGCGAACGCGGCGCCTCGTTCGGCTACAACAACCTGGTTTCCGACATGCGCTCGTTGGCGATCATGCGCGAAACCGGCTGTCCCGTGGTGTTCGACGCCACCCACTCGGTGCAATTGCCGGGCGGGCAGGGCACGAGCTCGGGCGGGCAGCGCGAGCATGTTCCGGTGCTGGCGCGTGCGGCCATTGCCGTCGGCGTGGCCGGCGTGTTCATGGAAACGCACCCGAACCCGGCCGAAGCCAAATCGGACGGCCCGAACGCCGTGCCCTTGGCGCGCATGAAGGATTTGCTCGGCACGCTGATCGAACTCGATCGCGTGACGAAGAAGAACGGCTTCCTCGAAGCCAACTTTGCATAAATCGCAGGTTGCTGCCAGCCGGTTTGCACCCCGGCGTGCCTGATCATGGCACGTGATGGATGATGAGGCGATCGCAAAAAGATCACTGTGTGCGGAAAGTCGGCAACTTGTAGGCTGGGATGAAATCCCAGCAATGCAGATTAACATCATTGCCGGAACCTCGGTCCCGGTCCACCAGGAGAAAAGTGAATGAGTGCAATTGTTGACATCATCGGTCGCGAAGTCATCGACTCGCGCGGCAATCCCACCGTCGAATGCGACGTCTTGCTCGAGTCCGGCGTCATGGGCCGCGCCGCCGTGCCCTCGGGTGCCTCGACCGGTTCGCGCGAAGCGATCGAATTGCGCGATGGCGACAAAAGCCGCTTTTTCGGCAAGGGCGTCTTGAAGGCCTGTGAGAACATCAACACCGAAATCTCGGAAGCCATCATGGGCCTGGACGCCAATGAGCAAGCCTTTCTCGACCGTACCCTGATCGACCTCGACGGCACCGAGAACAAGGCACGCCTGGGTGCCAACGCCACGCTGGCCGTCTCCATGGCGGTGGCCAAGGCCGCCGCCGAAGAATCGGGCTTGCCGCTG
>DASVYZ010000482.1:0-2530 GCA_036391935.1 Burkholderiaceae bacterium
GCGATTTCGGCTTTCAGGGCCGCGATTTCGGCAACGCGGGGGTCGTGCTGCGCATGGCTCACGTTGCTCGCACTGTGCGCACTGTGCGCACTGTGCGCATTGCCCATATCGTGCATATGGTGCTCATTGTGCTCATTGTGCTCATTGTGCTCATTGCGCTCATTGCGCTCATTGCGCTCATTGCGCTCATGGTGCGCACCGTTCTCATTGTGCGTGGCTGGCGGTGATGCGTGCTGCGGCTGCGGCGCCGGGCCGGCGTGGCCTGCCGTCCGGCTGGGCTCGGCCGATGCCCGCTCCTGGGCCGCGGTCTGCCGCTGCCCTTGCTGTTGCTGTTGCATCTCCTGGAACCTTTGCGCCACCAGTGCCGCGCCATATTGGCGGTTGGACTGCGCGTGGGCCTGCTGCTCCTGTCCCAGGCGTTCCAGCTCCGGGCCCTTGGCCGTCAACACTTGCGGCACGAATTCCGGGCCTTCCGGCCCGGGCACGCTGGCATACTGCGTGCGCGTGAATTCTCCCTTGGGGCTGCGCTCCCAGACGTTTCCCGTCACCGGGTCTTTCACATGGATTTCGCTGGGCAGGCGCAAGGCATTCGTCACCGCCTCCGGCACGGGCCTGTCGTCGCGGGCAAAGCCGCGGCCCACATAGTCGGTCAAGTAAGCCTTGGCCAGGTTTTCGGCATAGTGCGCATTGGCATCGTGCCGGGCCGCCGCAATCTGATCCAATTGCCGGCTCACTGCCGGCGCGGCACGTTCATCGTGGGTGAGGGGTTGCACCGCGTCGAACGCAACCGGCGCGTTGTCGACGACTTGTGTCACCCAGCCTTCCTTGGTGAGGCGATAATCGGTCTGTTGCCCGTGGGCGTCCGTCAGCGCGATGTGTCGCGTGTCCAGGCTTTGGGGGCGGGCCAACGCCAGTTCGGTGATGGCGCTGACGCGCTTGTATTCAAGGGTAGCGATCTGGTCCGGCGGGGCCGGCTGGTTCTTGCCGATCAGGTGCGACAGTTCCCAATGGCCGCCATCCGTGTGGACGTAGGGTTTGCCGTCGTCGCCGACCTGGCGGTCCATCTGGTATTCGGTATAGGCCCGGGCAAGGGCTTCACCGCCAAAGGCCATGGCCACGCCGCCGACGGCGCCGGTAACCAGGGCGCCGGGCCCCGTCCAGGAACCCGTGGCCGCGCCATACACAGCGCCCGCGGCGAAGCCTCCTGCCAGCCCGCCGGCGGTGCGGCCGACATAATCGTGCAGCAGGGCGTCCGCGCCGAACTGGTTGCCTTGGGCGGTCAGGGCGTTGTACTGCTGCGCCGTGGTGACGGCATCGTAGGCCATCAGTCCCGCGCCCACCACACCCGCGCCTTTGGCGACGGTTTGAAAGCCGGGCTTGGCGGCGATACGGGCGTCGGCCACGCCCAGGTGATCCACGAAGCGGGGAGCGGGGCCGTCGAAGTCATTCAAGCGCGGGCTGTAGCTTGGACTGTCGGGCTGAAACGCGGAGACGGTTTGCTCGTAGCTGGCGCGGGCCCTGCGGTATTCGGCGTCGGTGAGAACGTCCTGCCGGTGCATGTCGTCGAGCAGTTGGCTGCTCTGGACCGGTTGAACGCCCGGATTCTTGCTCAGAATTTGCTGGCTATCGAAGAACTTGTCGTCGGACCAGATGCGGGTGGTGCGGCCGACGGCGTGTTCGCCGGCTGCAATTTCGACCATCGAGACGTCGCCTGCGTTCTTGCGGGGAATTTGGCCTGCGCTTAGCTGTTGCTCCGTTTTGGGCGTAGGAAGAACCGGGATGCCTTTGTCCGCGATGTAGCGCCCCAGTTCTTGCTTCAACGGGCCATCCTCAATTTCATCCGCGACAATTTGTGTGATGGCGAATTTGCGATCTTGCCTTTTCGCCGCTTCAAGGTAAGCATCCAGCATCCGGGTGCCGCCCGCACGATAGGCAAAACAGAGGCTGTTGGTGTCGGCAAGAAAGTAACCATTTTGCACGATTTACCTCGCTGTTAGATCAGATGAACTTGAGCGTAATCGCGGACTTTACTGTACAAATCGCGATAGTCGTCCATAGCAAGACCGGGATGCCATTGTTTTCCCAAAAGGCGCATATCCCACGAAAGATCGGCATCGATCTGGCGACCATTGCGCTCTTGATGCAGGTAGTCGGCGTACTTCTGCGGTTCGACCCGTTTGAAGTGCTCGATGAAGGCGAGCACTTCGTCGTCGCGCCAGCGGTACATGAGGATTTCGCGGGTCTCGCGTTGCGCCTTGACCTCAAGGTAGGTGCGCACCATGTTTTCAAAAAGCTCTTCGTCGGTAGCACTGTCTCTTCCCGTGATGCGGGCACGGGCTTGGGCGCGCTTTATTCCAGGGTCATTGATCGTATCCAATATGTCAGCCTTCAAATCCTCATAAGGCAGCGCATTGATCTTGGCTAGAAGTTCCGGGCTGATGGACATGGCGTTGCTTCCTTTTGCGTGCTGTGTCTTAAAGAAATGTCTATATAATTTTATCATCGTCGCCCCTCCATAGCAGCTTGGGGG
>DASVYZ010000483.1:0-4434 GCA_036391935.1 Burkholderiaceae bacterium
GACGAAGGCGTCGATGCGGTCGCCCATGCTCTTGGTGTCGCCTTCTTTTTTGATGACCGAGGCCAGGATGCGCCGTACCGCATTTTGCGTCGCTTCCAGCGAAGAGGTGTTGTGGGCGTGAAATTCGGTGGCGATGCCGGAGGGAACGTCGGTCGGCCCTCCGGCCGTCATCGTTTCCAATTGCGAGATCAGGGCATCGCCGCCGTTCGGCTCGATCGCCACCGCCTCGATCACGGGAATGCCCAATTCCTGGCGCAGGCGCGGCACGTCGAGCACAAGGCCGGACTTGCGGGCCACGTCCATCATGTTCAGCGCAAGCACGGCGGGCCGCTTCAGGCGCAGCACCTCCAGCACCAGGCGCAGGTTCAGGCGCAAGTTGGTCGCATCGGCCACCAGTACGATCACGTCGGGCGGTGTTTCGCCCGATTGCGTGCCCAGGAGCACGTCGCGCGTGACCGCTTCATCGGGCGAGAGCGCATTCAGGCTATAGGTGCCGGGCAGATCGATGACGCGATAGTGGCGGCCGGAGGAGGAGGTAAACTGGCCTTCCTTGCGTTCGACCGTCACGCCGGCATAGTTCGCCACTTTTTGGCGCGCACCGGTCAGGCGGTTGAACAGCGCGGTCTTGCCGCAATTGGGATTGCCAACCAGCGCCAGACGCAAGGGTTGCAAAGGCTGCGGGGGCGAGTCGCTACGCATGGAAGACGGAAAGCTCGGGATCGAGGCGGTAAGCCTGGGAATGAGGGCAGGGTTGCGCCGGCATTAAGCCTGGGCGGGCATCACCTGTATCATGGCCGCTTCCGCGCGACGCAGCGCAAAGGTCGTATTGCCGACACGCACTGCCATCGGGTCGCGGCGCGGGAAGGATTCGGCGATCACGCGAATCTTTTCGCCGACGGCAAAGCCCAGTTCCAGCAAGCGCACCTTGATCGCCAGTTGTTCGGCGCCTTCAGCCGCAGCCAGACCGACAACGGTCGCACTATCACCCTTCTTGAGCATGGCGAGATGCGGCGTTTGCTGACTGTTCATGGCGGCGGACATACTGAGGTTCCGTATCAAGGACAATACTTGTATCCTAGCACATTTTGGGAATGATAATAGTTCTTAATATCAGTTGCGTGCACAAATAATATTGCTATTTTGAAAATTCCAGCGTTTCGATCTCTCTGCCGGCGCGGCAGCTGGCTCAAGCCGCTGGCGGCGGGGGCTCGCGCACCTCGGTAATATTCTTGTCATCGATTTAACCGATAATGCGCGCTATGCAAACGGGCAGCTTCACTTCATCCTTCCCATTCCGTCGCTCATTTTGTTTATGACGGGCGGCGCTTGCGTATCCGCTACATGCGCCGGTTTTTCCGGGCCTGTCACGGACTGGCCGACATCATCCCTTCCTCCAGGACACCTTCGGTTTTCGGTCGGCATCCGGCAGGTTGCTCCGGCTGTGTCGCATCACCATCGAGGTTTGAAATTGAAAAGGGGAGCGCCGCTCCAGTTGGTGCTTGTCCGGTCGAATCCAGCGCATTCGATGCGCGACAAAACAAGCGACACAAAATAGAATTGCAGAAATCCTGAAAGCCAATGCCATCATGACACTCGACTTCTTCAAAGAGGCCTTTGCCAATATCGTTCGCGCGCGGGGCATGGAACACCATTTCCGCCGCATCGCGATTCTCGACATGTTCCTCGGCGCCCCGGCGGCGAAGGAGGTGTCGCGTTCCCTGGCCGCAGACCTGATCGAGGCTTCGCAAGCCGAGCCGGCGGCTCTGCTGGCCAAGCTCCACTCTCGTATGGATGGCTTGACCGAGAGCGAAGCCGATACGATCCGCGAGAAGGCCGGCTATAACGAAGTGGCCCACGAAAAAGAAGTGTCGTGGTGGATGCACCTGTGGAAGTGCTATGCCAACCCCTTCAACCTGCTCCTGACCGGCCTGGCGGTCGTGTCCTACCTGACCGAAGACATGCGCGCCACCATCGTCATCAGCCTGATGGTGCTGTTGTCCACCTTCTTGCGCTTCGTCCAGGAACGCCGTTCGAACAAGGCGGCCGACAAGCTCAAGGAGATGGTCAGCAATACCGCCTCCATCATGCGCCATGACATTGCAGAAGACGTGGCCGACGAGGCGCGCAAATATTTCAACGCCGTGCTGCATCCGAAGGGGCCGCGCACCGAAGAGGTGGCGATCAGGCTGCTGGTGCCGGGCGACATCGTCCGACTTTCCGCCGGCGATATGATTCCGGCCGACTTGCGCGTGCTGTCGGCCAAGGACTTGTTCGTCAGCCAGGCGGCGATGACGGGCGAATCGCTGCCGGTGGAGAAATTCACGACCGACCGCGGCGAAAAGTCAGACAATCCGCTGGAGCTGAACAATCTTTGCTTCATGGGCACCAACGTGGTCAGCGGCTCGGCCATGGCCGTGGTGGTGTCGACCGGCAACCGCACCTATTTCGGTGCTCTGGCCGAGCGCGTCACGGCGGTCGATACCGGACCGACGGCGTTCCAGGCCGGCGTGAACAAGGTCAGCTGGCTGCTGATCCGTTTCATGATGGTGATGACGCCGACGGTGCTCCTGATCAACGGCTTCACCAAGAACAATTGGCTCGAGGCCTTCCTGTTCGCGCTGTCGGTCGCAGTCGGCCTGACGCCGGAAATGCTGCCCATGATCGTGACTTCGACCCTGGCCAAGGGCGCAGTCATGCTGTCGCGCAAGAAGGTGATCGTCAAGCGGCTCGACGCGATCCAGAACTTCGGCGCCATGGACGTGCTGTGCACCGACAAGACCGGCACGCTGACGCAGGACAAGATCTTCCTTGAGCGCCACACCAATGTCTTTGGCGAAGAATCCGACGCGGTCTGGGATTACGCCTACCTGAACAGCTACTACCAGACCGGCTTGAAAAACCTGCTCGACGTGGCGGTGCTCGAATATGCAGAAGGCCACGAGCATCTGCAAGCGGCAAAGAATTACACCAAGGTCGATGAAATCCCGTTCGATTTCCAGCGCCGCCGCATGTCGGTCGTCGTCAACAAGGGCGGCGACAACCATATCCTGATCTGCAAGGGAGCGGTCGAGGAAATCCTCTCCATCTGCACGCGAGTGCAGCACGGCGACGTGGTGGAACCCCTGACGCCGGAATTGCTGGCCAGAATCCGCGAGGTGACGGCCGGACTGAACGAAGAAGGCTTGCGCGTGGTCGCGGTCGGCATCAAGGATTCCGATCCGAGCAAGCAAACCTACGGCATTGCCGACGAACAGGGCCTGACCCTGGTCGGCTATATCGCCTTTCTCGACCCGCCCAAGGAATCGACTGCGCCGGCGCTGGAAGCGCTCAAGGAGCATGGCGTTTCCGTCAAGATCCTCACCGGCGACAACGAACTCGTCACCGCCAAGATTTGCCGCCAGGTCGGCCTGGAAGTCGATGGCATGCTGCTCGGTTCCAAGGTCGAGACCATGAGCGACGAAGAGTTGGTCGTCGCCGTGGAAAAGACCACGGTATTCGCCAAGCTGACGCCGACGCACAAGGAGCGCATCGTGCGCATCCTGCACGACAAGGGCCACGTGGTCGGCTTCATGGGTGACGGCATCAACGATGCGCCGGCCCTGCGCGCGGCCGATATCGGCATCTCGGTCGATACCGCGGTCGATATTGCCAAGGAGGCGGCCGACATCATCCTGCTGGAAAAGAGCCTGATGATCCTGGAGGAGGGCGTGCTGGAGGGGCGCAAGACATTCGCCAACATGCTCAAGTACATCAAGATGACGGCCAGCTCGAACTTCGGCAACGTGTTCTCGGTCTTGATCGCGAGCGCCTTCCTGCCTTTCCTGCCCATGTTGCCGATGCACCTGCTGGTGCAAAACCTGCTATACGACATTTCGCAGATCGCCATCCCGTTCGACAACGTGGACCAGGAATTTCTGGCCAAACCCCAGCGCTGGAATTCCGACGGTATCGGCCGCTTCATGGTCTATTTCGGGCCGATCAGCTCGGTGTTCGACGTGACGACCTTCCTTCTGATGTGGTATGTCTTCGGCGCCGACTCGGAAGCGCACCAGACCATGTTCCAGTCCGGCTGGTTCATCGAGGGCTTGCTGTCGCAGACGCTGATTGTGCACATGATCCGCACGCAGAAGATTCCATTCATCCAGAGCCGCGGGTCCTGGCCGCTGATCGGCATGACGTCGCTGGTGATGGCGGTCGGCATCTTCATCCCGATGTCGCCGTTCGCCAACTACTTCAAGCTCGAAGCCCTGCCCTTGATGTATTTCGTCTACCTGCTGCCCATCCTGCTCGCCTATGCCGCCTTGACCCAGGCAATGAAGGGCTGGTATACCAAGCGCTTCGGCTGGCAATAAGGCTGCTGAGCGAAAAAAAACGGCGCCCGGCTGGTTGGGGCGCCGTTTTTTGTTTCGCCTGCAGGTCGTGCGCGAGGTCGTG